>NZ_JAFREK010000079.1:0-4954 GCF_017377535.1 Faecalibacterium sp. Marseille-Q4137 | reverse complement strand
TTGCGCCCTCTTTCAGAGGGGCAGTCCACGGGTTGCGGCTCTGAAAGCGATTATGACCGTTCCCGGTCTGGCTCTTTTCTCTTGGGATGTGGCTTTTTCGTCCTCGCCTGTGCCTTGGCTTCGGCAAGCCTGCGCCGGATGGAATTGTCCCGATTCTGGATAAACCGCTGCTTCGTATCAGCGATAAAGCGGCGGCACTCCGGCTCCGGGATGGCGTCCAGCTTTCGGATGGTATTCTCCACAATATCCCTTGTCTGCCGGTCACGGATAACCGGCACGATTTCTTTCAGCCCCGCAAGGGTGTCCTCTTTTGTACCGGCGGCGTACTGATAGACCATAGCCAACTCGTCTTTAGAAAAATTCATCTTCATTCTGCGCCCTCCTTCTCTGTGCCGTTTCCGGCAAACACTTTTTCCATAAGCTGACGGGTGCTGTCTTTGTGGAACAGCAGCTTCAAGAATAGACTGACCTGTTCATCCGTGATGGCTTCTGGGTGGGGAAGGTAGCTTTCCAGCATGGCGGCTCTGGTGCAAAGCCGGTGCGTCCGTTCCTTCCGGGTCAGCGCCTTGGCCTGATGGGTCAGACGCTTTTCCTCCTGTTGCGCCCAGCGCAGCTTCTTTTCCGTTTTCTCTATCTCCTGATTGAGTGCTTCCAGCTTTTCATTCATAAGCGGCTGTCCTCCTTCTTGGGAATGAGTACATATATCTTGTTGGGTTCCCCGAAGCCCTGACGCACCCGCAGTATCAGTCCGGCGTCCTCCAATTCATTCAGGGAACGCTTCACGGTCATGGTGCTGCGGGCAAGTGCCGCCGCCAGTTCCACGATGGGGAAATGGATAAATAAAATCCCGTTGGTGTCCTCTATGCCGGACAGGAAAACAATATCCAACATCCGGGCGTACATGACCTTGGCGGTGCTGCTGATCGGGAGCCGCAGCATGGCTCTCGGCAGCGGCATACAGGGCGGCAGGGTGGTGTCTGCGGTCATAAATTCAACTTCCATTCAATCGGTGTCCTCCTTTACTTTTCGTTTTGAGCGTTTGGAAAGATAATGGGGGCAGTCCACAATGACCGCCCGGAAACTCTGCTTGCAAGTACGCTGACATTTCCGGCAAAGGTCGTTGTACGTTACCCGCCCCCGTTCATTGAGGAAGAAGGACAGTTCCAGCTTCCTCTTTTTCGGCATTCTCGGCATGGTGCCTCCTTAAACAAAAATCCGCCCATTTCAGCCGTAACAGCCGCAATAGACGGATAGCAGATTTTAGTGTCGTGTTTCAGTGCGATTTTCAGGGAAAAAGCGGCCATAGAACCGCCCGGAAATCCCCTGTAGTATTACGGATAGGGTAGACTACGCCCTATCGGATTGTTGTGTTTCGGTATCAATTCGGTGTTCATTTTCGCCGGTTCTCCCTGATGTCGTTCCTGCCCCTGGCTCTCACAACGGCGTTTCGCTCCCTTTGGTACGCTCGTTGCGGTCAGGGTTCCTCCATTTCCCTGCCGCAAGTCGTTGCGCTACATCGCCGGGGAGCATATCCCATACAGGCCGGTCATTCGATTGGAATAATCCATCGATGAACTACCTGTATCATAGAACATTTTTGTTCCCTGTGCCGTATATCCACAAAGTAGGATTTCGGGGCGAAAAACGGAAATTTCCACGATTATGGAAAGTATGGTATAATCCAGTTAGCGGCAGGAAAACAGCCGCCGGAAAGGAGTGAGCGCCCTATGCTGAAAGCGACTACCATACAGGAACGCCTTTGGGAGTTACGCAAAGATAAGGGCTTAAATCTGGAAGAACTGGCGCAGCAAACCGGCATTTCAAAGTCAGCCCTCGCCAGCTATGAAGCCAACGACAATAAGGAAATCAACCACGGCAATCTTATCACGCTGGCCGACTTCTATGAGGTATCTCTTGATTACCTGTTCTGCCGGACAGAAAACCGGGAGCAGATAAACACGCCCCTGATGGAACTGCACCTGAATGATGAAATGGTGGCGCTGCTAAAGAGTGGCCGTATCAATAACCGGCTCCTGTGTGAGATTGCTACCAATGATAAATTTGAGCAGCTTATGACCGACACGGAGATATACATAGACGGCCATGCAACCTCCACCTTTCGCACCCTTTATGAGTCTTTGGAAGAACAGCGGCAGACCATCATCCAGAAATACAAGCAGGCGGAAGATGATTTCTATTCAAAGACTATCCTTGCCGCAGAGGTAAAGGAAGAAGATTTCTTCTGTCATGTGACGCACAAAACATGGGACGCCATTCTCCATGACATACGGAAAGCCCATGAGCATGACATTGACAGTACGCCGGATTACTCTGCCGCAAAGAAAGTGGCGATGGATATTCGGAAAGCCATTCAATCCTCCGGGGATTATCTCGGAAAGGTGTGGGCGGTCATTTTCAATATGCTCGGCGTTGATTTCTACAAGCTGCCGCCGGATGAACAGAAGATATTGAAAAAGATATTGTCAAAAGCGCCGAACATTAAAAACAGCCCCTTCAACTTCCGGCGCAAGAGAAAATGAAAACTGCCGTTGTGGGAATGGGTGTTCCTGCAACGGCAGCTTTGGCTTTCTTTATTCAGTTTTTCAGCTTATCGGTCAAACTTATTATTTCACATAGATTTCTGAAATGGTATCTTCCACACCATTGATCTGCAATCTTACATGGATTTTCCCGTTTTCAAATTCACTCAAAGAATACTCTAAGGGGTCGGAAAGATTTGTGACATCAAAGGATTTTGATACATCACCCTGCACCAGCCACAAAGTAAGTGATGCTCCATCAGGCACCGTTTCGCAAGAAATATCAGCGTGAAGCATTTGAGTTTCTGCGTCATCTACCATCATGTTTTGTTCTTTCACAAATCCATCACTGGCACTTCTAAAATCCAACTTCCAAACACCATTCAGATAAGTGTCATAATTCATGCTGATTGTTCCCAAATTCCAAACTCGGTCGTTCGATGTAACATCCGTATTTACACCATTTCCGGTAGCAGCACTGACAATAAACCCTGTCAGGCAGACCAACATAAGCACCATACTGATAATACCGGCAACAATAAATTTTAAGTGGTGGGTTTCCTGTTTAACCATAACGCCATTATTCTCCTTGTTTTCAATATGCGTTCCGCATTCTTCACAATATTTTGCTTTCAATGAAATTCGATGCCCGCAGGCAGGACACGTTGCTTTTATCTCTGAACGGCGCAGAAAATAAATCAGCAAGCCAATAAAAGGAGTTGCGATAAAAACTACAATCGCCCACAATACCGGGTCGTCGCCCCGCTTTTTACAATCCTGATATACCCATGCTGCAAAGAAGCCACAAGTACATAGGGCGAAAAGAATAAAGCAAAGAAGCAGAATGGGAAGCAGCATGGAAAGGCCGCTAAAGCCATCGCTTTTCAGAAAATACAGTCCAAACCGCAGGAAAATTAACAGTAGAATAACTGGAATGCCGATATAAAGCGGAAGTTTGTTCTTTTTTGTATGATTCACGCTAATGCACCTCTTTTCTCAACACGGATTGTTATATCCTCTTTCATATTTGTCCTTTTAACACCAACGATGGTAAGCAAAACGCCTGCCAGTCCAATGTAGAAACAGATACCAGCAGCAAAGTTAGATAAATAAGTGTTGCTGATTACTATTAGTGCTACACCTGCCAGCATAATAAATGTAACTAAGTTCAAAATCATCGGCAAATACCAAAGAGAAAAACCGCGTGTGGCGGGTTGCTTTCGCATTGCCGTTTCCTTTTGATACAATGTCGCTTTCAGTTTGTTGTTCAACTCCGGGTCTGGTTCGTCAGCCAGTTTCATAGAAGCCCGGATGATTTCATCAATTTCTGTATTGAAAAGGTCATTTTTCATATCCCGCTTCCTCCAATCTTTTCTTAATCAGACTTCTTCCCTTAAACAATCGGCTTTTTACCGTTCCGGGCGGTTTCTTAATGATTGTTGATATTTGCTCTACGGAACAATTAGAAAGATAAAACAGTGTCAGCGGTATTCGGATTTTTTCTGGTAGGGTTTCAATAATCCGATTAACTTCTGAAATCAATTCTTTCTGCAAGTAGCTTTCTTCAATACTTTCGTCGGAATGTAAGACTGCTTCTGCTTCATCATCCAAATTACTACATGGAGCAATCATATTTCGGCGGGCCTGCTTTCGTCTATCGCTTTTCCAAAGATTGTGCGTCAAGGAAAAAAACAGTGCTTTGGGATTTTGCCCCCAGTCAAGTGTCCATTCCATTTCTAACGCTTTTAGAAAAGTCTGTTGATACAAGTCCTCTGCTTCTGATTTGTCCATACAGAGTTTCAGGCAAAATCTATATATATCTGTACCGAACTCATCAATACATTTCTCGATTTCTCTTGCGTCCAATGTTTCACCTCCATTGCCCGTTCACCCTATATTCGCCATGACTTTGTATGCGGTTCACTTTTTTCAAAAAATTTTTTTACAGGTAAAATGCCGGGGCGAAGTAGGTAGTTTCACTCCCGGCATTAAAAGAAAACTTTTCTTATGGTGTTTTGTGAAAGATAGCAATAGCTATTATTCATCGTCCTTCTCTAATTCGATTACATCTAAGATACCACAATTCAGGGCTTCGCAGATACGAACCAGCGTTTCCATGCTGATGTTTTTGCCTTTACCCATATTGGCTATCATATTTGTGGTAAGACCTGCGGCAATCCGCAAGTCCTCTTTCCTCATATTGCGCTCAACCAACGTATGCCAGAGGGGTTTATAGCTTATGTGCATTTATCCTCCTGCCTTCCTCCCGGTTCCGGGGTTCCTGTTCCCATTATAACAAAGTTCTTGCTATTCCACAAACATTTCTTGACACAATCGCCGGTTCCGTCTGGATTGTGCTTTTCCTTTCTTTTCTTGATTACATCTACTTAGCCATAAGCTGCTTCATGCCCTGA
>NZ_JAFREK010000078.1:0-5138 GCF_017377535.1 Faecalibacterium sp. Marseille-Q4137 | reverse complement strand
TAGCCAGACAGAGGGTGTCGGCAACGAAGTCCGGCAACGGGCTTCAAAAGACCTTGCAAACAATCTCAATCTGGCGATGGTTACTATTTATACTTTTCTTTTATTTTTCTGTTGTTTTGGTTGTTATAAGGGAGAAAAGCCCGGAAATAAGGGGTTTTCCCCGGCAACCGGCTCGGCAACGGGATAGCAACAGGGGGTGCAACGGGCGGTCATTTTCAGAATGGAAGCTCCATCTGTTCTGTGACCTCCACAAAACCATCCATCGTTTTTTCAGACGGGTTGCCGGAGTCCGTTGCCGGGTTTTCACGCTCCCAGCCCTTTTGTCTGCCATATTCGGAAAACATTCTTGGGTTCGGGAAGTACCGCCAGCCGGTAATGCTCTGATTCATAATCTCGTTGATTTCCCGGATTTCCCATTGCTTCGGTTCGTCAAAGGCATGGTTCAAGGCTTCCTTGTAGAGCTGCTTGGAACAGACCATACTCCCGGTGTACTTATCAAGATACGCCTGTATCATTCCGGCTTTGGTGTCCTCCGGCATAAAATCCCGCTGGTGTTCTTTGAGATACCGCTGCATGGCGGGGCTGAAAGCCAGCTTGAATCTGCCGCTTCGGTAAATCTCCATCGCTTCCGCCCACATCTGCCCGATATAGGCTCTGGAAGCAGCTTCGTCCTCCAAAATGTGAACCTCGGCTTGCTCCGGGTACACCATGACGGGGATAAAGCGGCGGTTGCCGGAACGGTCAAGGGGCAGGAAGTCAAGGGCATTGGAAGTGCCGCCAAACACGCACTGACGGGGGCGGTCTGCCGGGTGGGTTTCATAGGGTATCTTGTAAACCTCTTTCTGCCGGCTTAAAAATGACTTGATTTCCTCAATGCTCTTGGCGTTGGCGGTTGCCATCATTTCCGACATTTCGATAATCCAGTGACCTTGCAGCTTACGGTACACATTGTCATCGTCCAGCTTCCGCAAATCATCGGAGAACCACTCGTCCCGGACTGCCAGCAGACGGAAGAAAGTGGACTTGCCAGCCCCCTGACCGCCTACCAGACAGAGCATGATTTCAAATTTGCACCCCGGCTGAAAGGCTCGTGAGATTGCACCCAGCAGGAACAGCTTCAACGCTTCATAGGTGTAATCGTCTGCGTCAGCCCCCAGAAAGTGTCGTAGGCAGAAACGGATTCGTTCTGTCCCGTCCCACACAAGGGTATTGAGATAGTCCCGGATGGGATGGTACTTGTTTTCATTCGCCACAATCCCGATGGCATTATCAATCTTTTTCTCATTGGTAAGCCCATAGGTTTCTTCCAGATAAAGAAGCAGATACTTCATGTCCGTATCGTTCAGGGCTGTGCTTTCCCTATGGAAGCCGATGGGCTTTATGATGTCCTTGCGGTCGGTCAGGATGTTGTATGCGATAGCCCCGGAAAGCAGCGGGTCACGCTGGAATACGGTCAGGCAGTTCCGTATGCTCTGACGGACACCGCCTTTCTCGGTAGTTTCCAGTCCCGCCTTGATTTCCTCAATGCTCTGGGGTGGCTGCATGGCGTTCATGGTGTTTTTTAGTTCTTGCTGCGTCTGCGGCTGCAAGCTCTGCCATTCGCTGTTCAAGCTGTATCACATCCTTTCCGTAGTCCGTAATCAAAGCCGCTTTTTCCTCCGTTTCCCCAAAGAGCAGCACATCCAGCAGATATTCCACTTGGTCTTGCTTCTGTAAGGCTTCCACAAACCGGGGATGAAAGGATTCCTCCGGGGAGTGCGGGGCATATTCCTTTCTCCATGCCCGGAGCAGGTGGAGATAGTCGGCAAGAATACGGAAGCAGCGGCTCTTTGCTTCCTGAAACTGTTCCTCCGGGGATTTCTGCCGGGGCTTTGGCTTTTTTGCCTTTCCCGGCGGTTTCCAGTCCTCATAGGAAAGCCCGAAGTCCTGTGCCAGTTGTACGGCGGCTTCTTTCTTTCCCAGCCCATACAGGGCGGCGGCAAAATCAATCACATCCCCATCAGCACCGCAGCCGAAGCAGTGGTAACGCCGATCCAGCTTCATACTTGGGGTTTTATCGTGATGGAACGGGCAGCAAGCCATCCCGTTCCGACCTACATGGATTCCATAATGCTCCGCAGCCTGTCTTGTTGTGACGGACTGCTTCACAGCTTCAAATACATTCAAATCTATCCCTCCTTGAAAACAAAAAAGCACCTGACATTCTCTGATTGAAAATGGCAAGTGCCTGTTAAAGTTCCATATCCTGTTGTTTGTGTTTTGTCTGCGCCGGGGCAGTTCTTTGTGCTTTTTTCTCGTCTGCCTTATCCAGCAAGACTTCTTTGATGGGCTGCTTCTTGGGCGGCTCTTTGCTTTCCTCTGTGCCGGGTGTGGCTTTCCGTACCCAGTAGCGGATGTCCCGCAGCTTCTTCAAATCCTCCTGTACCTCGGTCAGCGGTACTTTCAGCTCTGCGATTTCTTCCAGAAGTTTTTCCTGCTCCTCTTGCAGTTCCTTTTGGGTACTGTCCTTATCGTCTGGGTGCTTGGCAAGGTAGGCGGCGGCTTTCGCATACCGGGCAACCTCCGGGTGTTCCTGGTTGAATTTCTCCTTTGTTTTCTTAAAAAATATCTTCTGGTACTTCTCATAGACAGGCTTACATTCCTTGCAGTCTGTCCGGCTGGCAAGAATCCCGTCAATCACTTTGCTGCGGGCTTCCTTTGGCTTCATCTGACTGCGGTAATCTGCGGCTGATTTCCCGGAAGATTCCAGAAAGGCTTCCAAGTCCTCCACAGTGGAAAGCCCCTTTTGCCGGAGATAGGACAGGGCTTCGCTGACTGCCTTTAAGTCCTGTGAAGTCCCCCGATTTTGTCCAGCCCTCGTCCAGTCCTTCCGTTCTTCCTTTCGTATCTCCATATATTTCATCAGTAGATTGGGAAGAAGTGTCGCTTCCTCCGCCGCCTTTTGTGCAAGCAGTTCTTTCCGTTTTTCTCCCAGCTCGGTAATCCAGCCTTTGAGGTTTTGGATAAGCTGCCGGATGGACTTCATCAGGCGGTTGGCGGCTCTGATTTCCCGGTTCAGGTTGCCGATATTCGTCTGGATACCTCGCTTTTCCATCTGCCGGACAGCAGCACCCTCATGGACAGTAGGGATAATATCAAGCCCCTGTCTGGCATAGGAACGCAAGTCCACACGCTCCGGGCGATCATTGGCTTCCAGATAGCGGTTCTGGATGACCTCCCATTCATGCCGCCAGATTTCACAATACTTCTGGTCGTTCCAGTCCACCGTATCCTCCTTGTGGCTTTTCCACCTGCCGGATGGCAGCTTTATCCGTTCCCCGTTCTCGTCAAGGTCATAAACCTTGCGGCTCTTGGAAAGCCATTTCCCATGTTCGTCCATTGCCCTCATCGTCAGCAGGACATGGGCGTGAGGATTGTGTCCCGGCGGGTGGGGGTCATGGATGGCAAAGTCAGCAATCATGCCTTTGGAAACAAACTGCTGCTGGCAGAACTCCCGGACAAGGACAGCGTACTGGTCGGGCGGTATCTCTCTGGGAATGGTAAGCACCCACCGCCTTGCAAGCTGGGAGTTCCATTGTTTCTCCACAGCTTCGGCGGCGTTCCATAAAGTATTGCGGTCTGCATACGACCGTGGGGCATTTGCCGGGAGTAGGATTTCATTGTGGACGATACCTCGCTTTTCTGGGTAGTGCTTCACTTCTTGGTCGTATTCACAGAACAGCTTTTCGCCGCTCTGGTAGGCAGCGGCGGCAACCGCAGACTGCTGTTGGCTACGCTGAACAATCGAGATTTCGTTGTGTGGACAGGGCATTTCGTATCCCTCCTTTCTATGCTTGGTGGATGGGGTGGCGTTTTACCACCTCATTTTTGGCAGAAAAAAAGCAGGAGACCTTTTTCAGATTTCCTGCTCGGTGTGCCGCTGTGTAAACGGCGGGTATTTAGTTGTGAAAGTTCGGGACAAGTTGACCCGATGTGAAGCTGACAAACTGGAAGTTGTCAAAGAGAATTGTTCCAGTATTCCACAGTATTGCCATTCACATCATAGAATGTAATGGTTCCCGCATTTATAGGCAAAACAATCGCAAAAGGTTTATTGCTGTCAATGTCAAGCACTTGAATTGTGTTGCCGTCATCTATTTCAAGCTGTGTTACCTGTTGCTGATTCATAGAAATAAATGCTCGCTCATTATATCCTTCTACAGTGTACTCGGCAATTCCTCTTTGAACCCCCGAAAGTTTTCCACCCCCACGGAAAAAGTATCCAAAGGAAAGACCAGGGCGGTTGACATAGACGGAAAAAGAATGGTCACTCAAATCCTGAGGGTAAGAAATATATGCAGCCATCGTGCTGGAAACGCTTCCATCGACCGTCCAATCATCCTTAATCTTCTGCGACGAACGAATATCTGTCTCCAGCTTAGATGAAGTCACGCCGATCTCATTGTTCGTATAAAGAAAACAAACAAATAAAATACAAACAAGAACAACCCCTATCACAATTTTAAGAAATATTTTTTTCACGCTATCAAAACTCCTTGTCAACTACCGATTTTCTTAATTCGACAAACCGGTATTGCTCAATCGTTTTTCTCCGTTAGGAGAATATACAATCCATAAATAAAAAGAACAAGGAATAAAACCGTAGGAATCAATAATCCATTTTCTAAAATACTTACAATCATTCTTCCAGGTGGCGTTACCCATGCAGTTGCTGGATTTTGCATTGCCGCTATTATCATTCCTACAATACCAACAACACCACTTAATGTTAAAAAACCACCTTTTATATTTCTACTCATAATCATTACCTCCTCGTTAAATTCAGGTTTGTTGTCATCTTCATTATACTTCATCGACTATCGAAAAGATAGCATATTTTATGAAACTTGTCGGCTGGGAACAGCTTGCAACGCAAGGTGTCCCCAGATGGCAAGTACACAAAAGGGTAGCTGGCGGCAGCCAGCGCAGGGGAAGCGTAGCGTCCCCTGTATGATTTGGAGCAGACCTTGACTGCGGAAAATCACAGCCCTCCGGCGAGGAGCCTTCGGAGAACGCAATGCACCAACCTCTGGGTGGTGTATAATTGCGCCCTCTTTCAGAGGGGCAGTCCACGGGTTGCGGCTCTGAAAGCGATTATG
>NZ_JAFREK010000077.1:0-5270 GCF_017377535.1 Faecalibacterium sp. Marseille-Q4137 | reverse complement strand
TAGATGACCTCCGCAAGCGTCTGGAACGTCTGGACGAAGACGCAGACCTGATGATCGACAATAACGACCGCTATCAGATGGTGATCGTAGGCGGCAGTGCGTTTATTTTGTTGGGCAAGTTGACCCGCGCTACTCATGACATTGATGCCTTGAGTGTTCCGAAAGAACTGTACAGTTTGCTTGGCAAGTACGACATCAACACCGATGTGGAAGCCTACATCGACAATTTCCCGTATAACTTCCAAGACCGGCTTCAGCCGCTACCCTTTGGTGGTACAAAGGTGCAGTTCTATACACCCAGTTTGGAGGACTTGGTGATTGCAAAGCTGTGCTCTTTTCGGGACACTGACAAAGCAGACGTAGAGAGTGAGGCTGTGCGGAATTCGTTGGATTGGGATTTGCTGGAACACCTTGCAACGGATGAAGATGAGTTGAGAGCCAGCATCTTGAACGACTGGCGGTATCGGGATTTCTATATCCGCTATCAGGAGTATGTAGAGAGGTGGAGACCATGCGAAAGCTGACATTCGAAGGCTTTTTGAAGCAGTATGTGGCAGAGCTTTCCGGGGTTCAAACGGCAAGCGTCCATAAGCTGGCAGATCGTATGGCTGAAAATCCCCGCCTGAAAGAACCGCTGTTTCTCTATGCGCTGGCTTTTAATAAAGTAGAACTGCTGCTCCGCTACACCGCAAACAGCACGATTGCTGCGGAATATGAGCAACTTTCTAATCTCTATTCGCTGGAGCAAATGCTGGTGCTTCTTGAAAAGCAATCATCAGAACTGCCGGAAGGCTATTTGAAGGTTTGGCGCAGCTATTGCTCGGTGCGGGATGCCGCTCTTGCGGACAATGACACAAAAGAACTGATCCATCGCCGGGTATTGGAACTTCAACAAAAAAAGAAATTGACGAATTACCGTCTTTACAAGGACTTGAAGCTGAATCCGGGCAATGTGAATGCATGGCTCAAACACAACGATTCCAGCAAAATGAGCCTTGACTGTGCACGGCAGATCTACAAGTATGCAAAAAGCTACCCGTCTGTTCGATAAGAAAAAGGAAGTGAGTCTATGACCGCCGTAATCTATGCCCGCTATTCATCGGATAATCAGCGCGAAGAATCCATTGAAGGCCAGATTCGGGAATGCACGGCTTATGCGGAAAAGAACGGCATCATGGTCATCAAGCACTACATTGACCGTGCATTCTCTGCCAAAACGGACAATCGCCCGGAATTCCAGCAGATGATCAAAGACAGCGGCAAGAAGCTGTTTGATGTTGTTCTCGTCTGGAAATTTGACCGCTTTGCACGGAATCGTTTTGATAGCGCAAACTATAAGATGATCCTGAAAAAGAACGGCGTTCATCTGATTTCCGTCATGGAACCCATTGCCGAGGGCTCGCAGGGCATTCTGGTGGAAACCCTTCTGGAAGGTATGGCTGAATACTATTCCGCAGAACTTTCCGAAAAGGTCATTCGAGGCCAAACCGAAAATGCTCTGAAAGGGAAGTGCACTGGCGGTACGGGAACCATAGGCTACAAAATCGACGAGGAAAAGTTTTATCACCTTGACCCGCTGACTGCTCCGCTGGTGCTGGAAGCCTTTCAGAGATACGACAACGGCGATAAGATGGTCGAAATCGTGAATTTTCTTAATGAAAAAGGTGTCCGCAATATGCAGGGCGGCAAAATGACCCACAGCAGCGTGAACACCATGTTGAAGAACCGTCGTTACATTGGTGAATTGTCTTTCCGGGATATCGTTGTGCCGGATGCGATTCCGGCTATCGTTCCGAAAGACCTTTTTGACCGGGTGCAGAAGCGTATGGATAAGAACAAGCGTGCCCCTGCCTGTGGCAAAGCAGACGAGGAATATCTGCTGACCACCAAGCTGTTCTGCGGCAGTGCGGTGCGCTGATGTTCGGCGAAAGTGGAACCAGTGCCACTGGGCGCACCTACTATTATTACAAGTGCGCCAACGTCAAGCGGCGCAAGGGCTGCAATAAAAAGACCGTGCAGAAGGACTGGCTGGAAGAACTGGTCGTCCGGGAGACCATGAAGCTGATTCAGGACGATGCGGTGATCGACAAGATCGTTCAACTGGTCAGGGATGTACAGAATCAGGAGAACACCACAATCCCGCTGTTGGAAAAGCAGCTCCGGGAAGTAGACAAGAAGCTGGAGAATCTGATGAAGGCTATCGAGGACGGCTTGTACACCCGGACAACGAAAGAGCATCTGGAAGCACTGGAGAACCAGAAAGATGAGCTGACTGCAAAAATTGCAGATGAAAAATTGAAGAAGCCCAGCTTCAATGAGGATTTCATCCGATTCTGGCTGATGAAATTTAGAAGGTTCGATATTTCGCAGAAAAAACAGCGGAAGGCACTGATCGAAATTTTTGTCAATGCCATTTTCCTGTATGATGACCGGATGCTGATCACATTCAACTACAAGGATGGAACCCAAACCGTCCGTTTTGAGGACACTTTGACCGCCGATTCGGCGGAGGAAAAAAGTTCGGATTTGTCCAGTCTTGCTGGACCATAAATCCAACGATTTCACGTTAGAAATCGTTGGATTTTTTTGTTTATAGCCTGACCTCATTTGGCTTTGACCACAATTTTGACCACAATGCCAAAGATTTTATCTGGTCTAATTAGTGCTGTTCCGTCCAATTTTCAGGCCGAAAACGCCTCGCTGAACAACTGGATCGCACTCTGCCGAATGGATTCCTGAACATGGAGATAATGCTCAGTCATCTCGGTATCGGCATGGCCTACGATGCTCTGGATGGTCTGGATATCCACGCCCAACGCCTGCATAGAGCGCCTTTTTCCGCGCCGCCAGTTGGCGGCGTTTTTCTTTTAGCTCTGTCATCTTGGACAGTTTCTCTCCGCCCAGCAGCTCTCCCATCGTGGCCTTGGCTGCCCGGTAGTCCGCCAGCTCCGCCTCATGCTCGGCAAGATATTTCCAGCTATACTTTGCGGCCTTATACCCGTCAAAGACGGGGCGGGTCTTGGCGTACCGCACCACGGCTCCCATCAGCTCGGAGGTTGCGGACAGGTCAGCCTCCGTCCGCCGGAGCTGCTCGGTCAGAGCGTGAAAGCGAGAAACGGCATCCTCGGCCTTGGCGGAGAGCTGGTCATACTCGGTGATATTCTGTTCCTGCATGAATTGAAGCGCTGCCGCCATCTGTTTAAGGTTATAGACCTTTGCCCACCGTGCATAGGCCGCACCTTTGCCGGAGCGCAGGCGCTCCTGTATATCAACGATCAGATTGACACGGCGAGGGGCAGCAGGCGCAGAAACAGGCTGCTCCGGGAGCGGACGCTCCCCGGCGATAACGGCCTTGATGTCCTCGGGATTGTAGCCGTCCCCGAGGGTAGATGCCCGCAGCCGTGTCGCCCGCTCCTGCCCCGGAACGAGAAAAGAAATTACACCGCCGCGCCCATGCTTGACCGTGAAGCCGGACGCCTCCATGAGCCGAAGAAAAGCGTCAAAGTCTGCGGGGCGTTTGGTAAGAGCTTCATTGATGGCAAGCCGTAGCCGCTCCTTGTATGAGGGCTGCCGCTCCGTCCCCAGCCATGCCCCGTAATGGAGAAAGCGTCCATTGCTGTGCAACTTGGGATTGGTGATAGACGATCTCCTTTTTTTCGGTGCGGGTGGCGTCACGGGGCGCAGACGGCTCCGGCGTGACCTCCGCACCAGCGGGAGCGCCACCCTTATCCACGGCAGGCTTCTCCGGGGCGGGCTTGCTTTGGGACTTTTTGTCCCGAGGTTTGGGCGGCTTTGCCTTATCGGGAGCGGCCTTACCATCCTTGGGCGGACGGCCTCTGCCGGGCTTGGCAGGCTTGTCCTTTTCCGTGGGCGGCTTCTGCTTGACCGCCTTTTTCTCCTCCTTGGCCGCCTCGTCACGGGCGGCGGAAAAAGTCCACCACCTTGCCGGAATGTGCCGGGGCGGGATCGTCCTTGCCGGGAGTGGGCGGCTGCTCCTGTTCCTTTTCAGCCTTGGGGACTTCGGGAGCGGTTGGCTCCTCCACCTCGGTGTGAGTAACAGCGTCGGCGGAATCGGGCACGGCCTCACCCATTTCAAAGAGTGCCGCCTGCCTCTCATGCTCCAGCATGACCACCTCTGCATTGGTCAGCGCAGGCTCGGGCGCAGGCTGCTCCGGCACAACGGCATTTTCTACCGTGGGAGCGGGAGCCTCGGCGGGCGGGGTTGCCTCGGGAATGTTTTTCTTATCATCTGCCATTTGCAAACCTCCTTTTCGTGGCATGAAAAAAGCCAGTCCGCAGACTGGCCGGGTGAAAGTGACCTCCCTTCATGGTTTTATATATGAAAACGCCGCCCGTAGTCCCGTTGGGTGGCAGTTATTTAAGAGCCACAACTCCTTTAACAGCCAAAAGTATCTGCTTAGGAACTTTAAGGGAAATGTCATTGACTCCTTCTGTCCACTCCCCGGCATAGTAAAGAAAGCCATAGAAAAAGTCAAAAAGTAATGATATAATAAACCATATATAGCGGTACCCGACCTTGATCAACAGAGAATACACTCGGAAGTGATAAAAATGGAATTGAAACGCTATAAGGGCTCCCTGACCGTCGAACAGCTAATAATCGCACATAAAAAAACAAAATCTAATGCCACTTCTTTATACAAGGAAGCACAGCTTTTGTTTGAAAACAAGATGTATGCCCGATGCTATTTCTTGCTTTGTATTGCAAATGAAGAACTTGGAAAGAGCATATTTGTTGTAAGTGCCATTGTTGATTTAATTGCAGGGAAGATTGATTGGCATAAATTTTGGAAAAAGTTAAGGAACCACAAAAGCAAAACTGGAATGATTGAGTTTTTTGAAAACATGTTTGTATCATCGGACGATAACTTAACTCCCTGGAAAGAACTTGAGCAAAGAATACCTACTCTTGAAGAATTAAAAATGGCAAGCCTTTATTCTGATATGTTCCAGAATGATTTTTTTGATCCGGAAGAAATTATTACTTTCAATTTGGCTAAGTCTACCCTCGAATTAACCGGACACCGAATAGAATTCATAAATACCATATCGCCTCCTGATAACATACTTCGTTTGGCGAAAAAAGAAGATATTCTGGCATACAGAACCAAATTAAAAGAAATGGGTATGGAAATTGATTTTTAGGATAAAAACCTCTCGCTTGCTGCCCTAAAACCATTGATATGACTGGTTTTTTCCAGATCCTATAATTACACTCCGACAAAAATCCAACGATTTCACGTTAGAAA
>NZ_JAFREK010000076.1:0-5616 GCF_017377535.1 Faecalibacterium sp. Marseille-Q4137 | reverse complement strand
GATTATATGTATTCAATAAATGTTACCAGTTATAGAGTTGCAGAAGATGATGAACTTGGATTGGAAGGCAAGATGCCAACTGTCGAAATAGTATCGAAGTAAACAGTCAAGCTATTTTATAATGAAACACAAAGATGGCGGTACACATTGGAATAGGATTCAAAAGCCGTATGAAGAACACAGCATCAAAAAAGAAAACTTGTCTCGGATTTTTGCTGATCGTATTTTTAGCATATGTGGTGTGCTATCTTCTCTCTCAAACAGTGTTTCATGAAATCTACTTGTTTGAATGGACAGCAGCCCATTATTATTTGTGTGTATGGGTTGCATCCGTTACTTTCTGTTTTCTGGAAATGTATAAAGCGGCTCTTATCACAACGGCTGGAAACTGGGCAGGAATTTTGATTGGACAAGTGTTGGGCGATTTCATTATTAAAATAAACGCCACAAAAATCACGCCGGATATGTATATAGGAAAAGTATGGCAGCTCAAGACACACTATGGAGTTTTGATTTGGCTGCTCGTTTTCCTACTTTCGTTTATTATCGGAATGCTTGTTGAAAAGAAAAATCATTGTTAAAATGCGTAGTTAATAATAGACAGCCCTCTATTTGCAACGGCTGCAAGTAGAGGGCTGTCGGTTTTATCTGTATATTCCAATTAAAGGTCAATCCTCTAAATCTGCCATGGTCACAGCTGAGTGAGAGATAATGCTCAATCTCACCACCCAGCACAAACTGGGCGTACTCCAAAGATTTATTCTAACGAATGAATATTCTGCGTTTTAAACAATTTAACGACGAATATATTGTGTAATATAGAGAATTTCAATTGCGACTTCGCACTCGATTGACTTGTAATGCAAAAAGCATTACAATAAATTCGAGGTGATAACCATGGAAAAAACGATGATGTTGAACGTCCGGGTCAGCCCCAGCGTTAAGCAGCAGGCCGAAGACGTGTTGAAGCAGCTCGGCATCCCGATGGCAACAGCCATTGATATGTACCTGCGCCAGATCACCCTGACTGGCGGCATCCCCTTCTCGCTATCCCTGCCGAAAGCTCCTGCGGCGCTGAACGCCGATACCATGACCGATGACCAGCTCCATGCAGCCTTGCAGGTGGGCATCAAGGAGATTCAGAACGGTGATACCGTGGATGCTGCAAGCGCATTCGCACAGTTCAGGGAACAGCACAGATGAAGCAGTATGACGTAAAAATTTCCCATGCAGCCCTCAGTGATATGGAGCAGATTTACAGCTACATTGCTGACCGCCTGCTGGAGCCTGACACGGCCATGGGGCAGTATAACCGCATTGCAGAAGCCATTCAGTCGCTGAACATCCTGCCGGAACGCTGTGCGCTGGTAGAGAGCGAGCCGGAGCGCACCCAAGGGCTGCGGCAGATGCTGGTGGATAACTACTCGGTGTTCTACATTGTGGGCGAGGATACCGTGTCGGTGGCTCGTGTGCTGTACAGTGCATCCGACCTTGTGCGCCGCCTGCGGAGAATGAAGTGAAAGGGGTATTCGCATGACCGCCGTAATCTACGCTCGCTATTCCAGCGATAATCAGCGCGAAGAATCCATCGAAGGTCAGATTCGTGAATGTACGGCCTACGCCGAAAAGAACGGCATCACTGTGGTCAAACACTACATTGACCGTGCCCTTTCCGCCAAAACCGACAACCGCCCGGATTTCCAGCAGATGATCAAGGACAGCGAGAAACGGTTGTTTGACATTGTGCTGGTCTGGAAGCTTGACCGCTTTGCCCGAAACCGCTATGATTCAGCGCACTATGAGTACCAGTTGGAACGAAATCATGTCAAGCTGGTATCTGCCACGGAGCCTATCTCTGACAGCCCTGCGGGTATCATGGTCAAGAGTATGCTCACCGGCATGGCTGAATACTACTCGGCAGAACTTTCTGAAAAAGTTGTGCGCGGCATGACCGAGAATGTTTTGAAGGGGAAGTACAACGGCGGCACGATTCCCATTGGTTTTAAGGTGGATGAGGAGAAGTTCTTTCAAGTCGACCCGCTGAAAGCTCCCTTTGTGGTAGAAGCCTTTCAGCGGTACAACGATGGCGCGACCATGAAAGAATTGATGAACTGGCTGAACGACAGTGGTGTGACCACCAACCGCAATCAGAAGCTCACCTATAACAGTATTCAGACCTTGCTGACAAACCACCGTTATATCGGCGAGAACCGTTTTAAGGACATTGTGATGCCCGACAGCATCCCAGCCATCGTGGACAAGGACTTGTTTGAAGAAGTGCAGCAAAAAATCAAGAAGAACAGCCGCGCTCCTGCCCGTCACAAGGCCGAGGATGATTATCTGCTCACCACCAAGCTGTTCTGCGGAATGTGTGGTGCCATGATGTTCGGCGAGTGCGGTACGGGTAGAAACAAGGTCGTTCATCATTATTATAAGTGCGCCACCGCTAAGCGTTTCAAGACCTGTAAGAAAAAGACCGTTCGTAAGGAATGGCTGGAAGATTTGGTCGTGGCTGAAACCATGAAGCTGATTCAGGACGATGCCGTGATTGATGCCATCGTTGCGGAAGTGATGGAGTTGCAGGATCAGGAAAACACCACGCTCCCTTTACTGGAAAAGCAGATGCGTGAGGTAGAGAATGGCATTGAGAATATGCTGAACGCCATTCAAGCAGGTGTGCTGACCAACTCCACCAAATCGCGTTTGGAAAAGCTGGAAGCCCAGCAGAAAGAACTTGAGGTTCGGATCACCGAAGAAAAAATTGCTCGGCCACGGTTGAGCGAAAATCAAGTTCGGTTCTGGCTGACCCGGTTCCGCAAGCTCGACCCGAACGTGAAAAGCCACCGGGAGACGCTTATCAACACGTTCGTGAACGTCGTTTATCTTTATGATGAAAAAGTTTTGATTACATTCAACTACAAAGACGGCACAAAAACCATCACTTTCGATGAAATCGCCGCCAAAGATGCCTCGGAGGGCAATGGTTCGGATTTTGGTTGCTTCGCTCCACCAAGAACTCCAGCGTTGTGATGACGCTGGAGTTTCTGTTTTATTTGAATTTCTACAAAGCACCGCAAGGGTGGATTCGAACAGCTGCGGCGCTGTCGTGGAAGACAGCGCAAAAACAGCCCAGTGGGCTGTTTTTAGCAGCGCGGCTTGCGTAATCCACCCGCGCCCATAAAAAAACCGCCGACGTATCTCTATGTCGGCGGTTTTCTGTTTGCAGAGGATGGCGTGGCTGCTCTCGGGGGCGGGCAGGATGTCCTCTCGCTGGTTTGGCGGGGTTTTATCACGTCACTGTCCTGAAGTCAAGAGGGGGATTTTGATCTTCAAAAAAAAAAACTACGCCCCCGGCAGAAACAGCAGCGTGCCCCGGGCGGCCAGTACGGGCTGGAACAGGCAGCCCGCCAGCCCGGCGGTGAGCGCCACAACGAGAAACAGCAGTGCCAGGACCAAAACAAGCCGGGCCAGCCCGAAGCGGTGGTGCCCGGCGGGGACTTTTTTGCGCTGCATGGTCAAACCTCCCTTTGTATCAGAGCTCTGCGCCATCCTATGCCGGGCTGTGCCGATTGTGTGCGGGCGCAAAATGTGGTACACTGTTACCGACAAATCACGGAGGAACTGTTATGCTGACCATTACACTGCTGGGTACGGCGGCCACCATGCCCCTGCCGGACCGTGCCCTGACCGCCGCGCTGGCCGAATGCGGGGGCCATGCCCTGCTGTTTGACTGCGGCGAGGGCACGCAGGCGGCGGCCCGCCGCGCCGGGGTCAACCTGATGAAGCTGGATGCCATCTGCCTGACCCACTATCACGGCGACCATATCTTCGGCCTGCCGGGCCTGCTGCAGACGCTGGGCTGTCAGGGCCGGGAGCGCCCGCTGACCCTTTACGGCCCCGAGGGGCTGGGGGAAATCTGGCCCGCCCTGCGCACCCTGACCGGGCCGCTGCCGTATCCGGTCAGGGCTGTGCAGCTGGACACAGACCCCATCGACCTGACCACCCTTTCCTCCGGCTGGCCTGCGGGGGCGCAGCTTACGCCTTTCCGCACCCGGCACCGGGTGCCCAGCCGGGGCTACCGGCTCGACCTGCCCCGGGCGGGCCGCTTTGACCCTGCAAAGGCCCGGGCGCTGAACGTTCCGGTGCCTGCATGGAAACTGCTCCAGCGGGGCCAGAGCATCCCGCTGGAAAGCGGGGCTGTGGTCGCTCCCGCGGATGTGCTGGGCCCGGCACGCCGGGGTCTGCGGTTCGTGTTCTCGGGTGATACCGCCCCCTGCCCGGCACTGGAACAGGCCGCGCAGAACGCCGACCTTTTCCTCTGCGATGCCACCTACCCCGACAACGAGCAGGAGGCGCAGGCAAAGCAGTGGGGGCACAGCACTTTTGCGCAGGGTGCGGCCATTGCAAAAAAGGCTGACGTGCGCCGGTTCTGGCTGATGCATTATTCGCCCATGATCCTTGAACCGGAAGCCGCCCTGCCCAATGCGCAGGCGGTATTCCCGGCGGCGGAGTGCGGCTTTGACGGCAAACAGATCATCCTGCAATATGACGAGGAAGCAACATGACAACGATCAAACTTGACCCGGGTGCAGCCCTGCTGCTGGATGCGCTCCATGGGGCGGGCCATGCGGCCTACGCTGTGGGCGGCTGTGTCCGGGACAGCCTGCTGGGGCTGGACCCCCACGATTGGGACCTTTGCACCAGCGCCCGCCCGGAGCAGGTGATGGCGCTGTTCGGGGAGGAGAAGTGCATCCCCACCGGCCTGCAGCACGGCACCGTGACGGTGAAGCAGGGCGGCAGGCTCTATGAGACAACGACCTTCCGCACCGAGGGGGCCTATTCCGATGGCCGCCACCCGGATGCCGTTTGCTTTGTGCCGGATGTGCGGGAGGATCTTGCCCGGCGGGATTTCACCATCAACGCCATGGCATACAGCGCCGAGGAAGGGCTCATCGACCCCTTTGGCGGGCGGGACGACCTTGCCGCCCATCTCGTGCGGGCGGTGGGGGAGCCGGAACGCCGCTTTGAGGAGGACGCGCTGCGCATCCTGCGGCTCTACCGGTTCGCGGCCCGGTTCGGCTTTGCCATCGACCCAGCTACCGGTGCTGCTGCCCGGGCACTGGGGCCGCATCTGGACTGCGTTTCGGCGGAGCGCATCCAGGAAGAACTGCTCAAGCTGTTGGCGGCACCCCGGCCCGGAAGCTATCTGGAACCCGCCGTTCTGGCCGTTATCCTGCCGGAGCTGGAACCGGAAAAACAGCCGGAACGGTTTGCGGAACTCTGCCGTACCATCGACCGGATCGAACCAACAGCGGAGAATGTGCCCGCCCGGCTGGCGGCCCTTCTCTGCCCGCTGGGTGAAGCCGGCGCCCGCAAAGCTCTGCGCAAACTGAAATGCTCCAACGCGCTCACAGATGAGGTGACAGCGTTGGAAAGGGAAGCTGGAGGGGGTGCCGGGAGCTTTCTCCTCGGACACGAGTTCGAGTTGCGGCACCCAGCGGATGCTTTGTGCCTTGAGCGGCACTCGCATCCTGCTGGCCGCTGCCCCAACAGCAACTCCTTGTTTCCGCCGCAGGCGGCAGTCGTTGCCGTTGCAGGCCATTCCATCGCCCGCCC
>NZ_JAFREK010000075.1:0-6293 GCF_017377535.1 Faecalibacterium sp. Marseille-Q4137 | reverse complement strand
GTGTTAGAACGATGCAAAAGAGGCTGTTAGTTCTTGGTGGAAGTCAATTTCAAATTCCTTTAATTAAGCGAGCCAAAAGTGAAGGCTATTTTGTTGGTGTTTTTGATATAAGTGAAACCGCACCAGCAAGAAAATATGCTGATTATTTTTATTCAGTTAGTCTAAAAGATAGAGAAGCCGTTTTGAACGCTGCAAAGAATTTTTCACCCGATGGAATCACTGTAGGAATGGTTGACATTGCTGTCCCTACATGTGCATACGTAGCGCAGGTTTTGAATCTTCCGGGTATGAACCTGAAAACAGCAGAGAGCGCAACTGATAAATACAAAATGATTTGTGCATTTGCTGCGGCAGATGTTCCTCACCCTAAATTTCAGCTTATTGAGAAAGAAGATTCTGAGATTGCTAAATGCAATATTGACTACCCCGCAATTGTAAAACCGATTGATATGGCTGGCAGTCGAGGGATTTTTCTTGTTCACAATGATGCGGAGTTTAAAAGAGCTGTGAAAGATAGCTCGAAACTTGGGGATAGTGGCAAGGTACTGGTAGAAGAATATCTCGTTGGCCCCGAAGTGAGTGTGGAACTTATAGTCAAGAATGGAAAGGCGCATGCAATTCAGGTGACAGATAAAACGACATCTGGTGCCCCCCATTTTGCAGAAACAGGTCATTTGCAACCTTCACAATTGGACAAAAATATCATCGATTCTGTAAAAAAGGTCGCTTGTTCTGCAGCGGAGTCGTTGGAGCTGAAAAATAGTCTTGGACATGCAGAGATAAAAATAACGTCTTCTGGCCCCAAGATGATAGAAATCGGAGCAAGGCAAGGCGGTGATGGAATCGCAGAGCAATTGATAGAATTGTCTGCCGGAGTGAGTTTTAATGAAATTGCTATTAGGATTGCAATGGGTGAAGATTTCTCTATTCCGGAAATGATAGATTCGACAGCAAGCTGTATCCGGTTTATTACATCGAAAAAAGGTATTTTGAGTGAAATCAAAGGTGTTGAAGAAGCACGGAAGATTAAATATATTTATGATGTATCAATTGATGGCATTGTAGGAAATCAGTACAATGATATGGTGGATAATTCAGGAAGAATTGGATATATAATTGCAAAAGCAGAGACTGCGTGGCAGGCTCAAGAGGCATGCGACAAGGCAATAAATACTATAATAGTTGCATATAAGCAATGAAAGGCTTGCATATGGAAGATTTAGGAAGCTATATTGAATTTCCGTTGGAAAAAGGCAAGGAATTATTTAAAGATATACCAGAAGGCAACATTATAAGATTGAATACCTGCCGTGCGGCAATCTATCATTCTGTTCGATGCCTTGGAGTCAATAAAGTGTGGATTGCAAAATATCAGTGTGATGTTGTTCGAGACTTTTTGCTGAGGAAAGGCGTAGAGGTTCTCTATTACGAGATCGATGAAGCTTTTAATCCTAAATTAGAGCGTAATGAAGATGATACAGCAATTGTTTTGACAAATTATTTTGGTGTTCTTGGTGATAAACATTTCAAACCCCTTATCGGAAAATACCAAAATGTTATTATTGACAACGCACAAGCTTTTTTTACTCCCCCCATGGACGGATGCATAAACTGTTATTCGCCTAGAAAATTTGTTGCAACTCCTGATGGAGCATATGTTATTGGCGAAAACGTTAATCGGTTTGACTATCCACAGGATTTGTCATCTCAAAATTCGGCATTTCTCTTTATGCGATATGAGTATGGCTGCAATAACCTTGGATATCAGTATAAAAAAGAAAACGATAAACGTATAGATGAATCGGATGTTTTATTGATGTCGCCGCTTACACATGCATTACTTGATTCCTTTGATTATAGTTCAATCTACGATAAGAGAAAAGAAAACTATTTATACGCAAAGCAGTTATTCGATAAACTGAATCGCTTGGATACTAGCACGCTGTTTGAGACAGAATGTGCGCCTATGGGGTATCCGCTATGGACAAATTATGAAATTATACCGGAGTTTCATAAAAAACATATCTACCAAGCGAGATTCTGGGAGTGGTTGGTCGATGATACTTCGAACAAATCACACAGTCTTGAAAACAATTTTGCAAAATACATTGCACTTCTTTGTACAGACCAAAGATACGGAAAAAAAGAAATTGATAGGCAGTTCCAAATTGTACAAGAAGTAAGAAATAGAAGATGAGCTGATGGGAAGAATCTCGAAGTGCTTTGAAATCTGCGGCTCTCGTGATGAAGTCACAACAAATGTGAATGTTCATTAAGCAAAGTCGATATATTTCGCCTTCACATTTCTAGTTGAGCGGAGAACAAAAATGAGTGAAAGTGGTATTGTAAAAATTAGGGGGGGGGGAAAAAACAATGCTATATGTTTTATTCGTATGATAGCAATGGAAATGATTATTATATGTCATATAATGCAGTATTACGATTTTGTACTTGCATGGTGGTTCAATATCGGCGTTCAAATTTTTCTGTGCATTTCCGGATTTCTTTATGGTCAGAAAGCAATAGGAAATATTGCACGATTTTATAACCAGAGAATAAAAAAGATTTTGGTGCCATATTATCTGACTCTAATTCCATTTGCTTTTTTCGAATTTGCTTTTTGCTCTGCCGTTATTAGCTTTAAGAGCCTTTTAGAAGCAATCGCTCTGCACACAACGCTTAAGGGAGCAGGACATCTGTGGTTTGTTCCAACAATTCTATTATGCTATTTAATTACACCGTTGATACAGATTTACAGAGATGAATATGTTCGAAGCAAAAGATCGTGGTATGTATTCTTGAGTTTCGGTGTAATAAGCGTTTCATTGTTTTTTGGACTTTTTAATGAGTTTTTCAATCCTGCATGGATAGCCTGTTATGTTATTGGTTATGCTCTTGGAGTCAACGAAAAAAACTTGTGGGTTGAAAACATAAAGCTAACAAGATTGATTGGAATAATCGCCCTTGTAGGGAATGTACTACAAATTTTCTTTCAGTATGTTAAACGTATTTCCTTTCCCGGATGTGGGCTTTTCTATAATTACAATCATGTTGCTCTAGGAGTATTCATCTTTCTTGTGCTGAAGCAATTTCTTGAGCATAGAAATCTAGAGAAATTTGGAATTGTTCTGCAAATATCAGATGAATACAGCTATGAGGTGTATTTGGTTCATCAATTAATAATCTTAGGACCATTCAGCTTGTTGGCGGTATCAAAAAATATGGCTGTAGGTATTATTCTTATTATTGCTGGGATATTTTTATTGGCAATGGTGTTAAAAAAAGGCGAGAAAGTGATTTACAAGGTAATTGAGGCAAAATTAGCATTTTGGTTGGTAAGATATTCCTCTAGTATATAGAGAAAATTAATTCGCTTAAGAGAGGGTAAACAATAGAAACCTTTCAGCTGTACGGGTGCATAGCTGTGCTGCTCAAATATGCTATCTCTCCATGGTGGGCAGCAGGCAACGGGTTATAATCCGGCTAAAGCATATGATCGTCAAATCACTCTTTGGATGAGAAAAAACTATAATGGGAAAATACTTTGGAACCGATGGCTTCCGTGGCGAAGCTGGGATCACGCTGACCGCTGACCACGCCTACAAGGTTGGTCGTTTTCTGGGCTGGTATTACAATGCTCTCCGCGAGCGTAACGGCAACGGTGAGCCTGCCCGCATCGTCATTGGCAAGGATACCCGCCGCAGCTCTTATATGTTCGAGTATAGTCTGGTTGCAGGTCTGACTGCCTCCGGCGCAGATGCCTACCTGCTGCACGTCACCACCACGCCGTCTGTGGCTTACATCGCCCGCGTGGATGACTTTGACTGTGGCATTATGATCTCTGCCAGCCATAATCCCTACTACGATAACGGCATCAAGCTGATCGACTGCTATGGTGAGAAGATGCCGGAGGAAATCTTGCTGTTAGTCGAGGATTACATCGACGGAAAGCTCCATGTGTTCGATAAGGACTGGCCGGAGCTGCCCTTCGCACACCGTGAGCATATCGGCTGCACTGTGGACTACGTTGCAGGCCGCAACCGCTACATGGGCTACCTGATCAGCCTCGGTATCTACTCTTTCAAGGGTGTCAAGGTTGGTCTGGACTGCGCCAACGGCAGTTCATGGAATATTGCCAAGTCTGTTTTTGATGCGCTGGGCGCAGATACCTATGTCATCAATGCACAGCCCAACGGTCTGAACATCAACAACAATGCTGGTTCTACCCACATTGAGGGTCTGCAGAAGTTCGTGGTTGAAAAGGGTTTGGATATTGGTTTCGCCTATGACGGCGATGCTGACCGTTGCCTGTGTGTAGACGAGAAGGGTAATGTCATCACTGGCGACCATATCCTGTACATCTACGGCTGCTACATGAAGGAGCGTGGCAAACTGCTGACCAATACCGTCGTTACCACGGTCATGTCCAACTTTGGCCTGTATAAGGCTTTTGATGAAAAGGGCATCGGCTACGCCAAGACCGCTGTGGGCGACAAGTACGTCTACGAGTATATGGCGAAAAACGGCTGCCGCATCGGCGGTGAGCAGAGCGGCCACATCATCTTCTCCAAGTACGCTAGCACTGGTGATGGTATCCTGACCAGTCTGAAGATGATGGAGGTCATGCTGGCAAAGAAGCTGCCCATGAGCAAGCTGGCTGAACCCCTGAAGATCTACCCGCAGGTTCTGGAGAATGTTCGCGTCACCGACAAGAAAGCTGCACAGGATGATGAAGCAGTGCAGGCAGCAGTCAAGACCGTTGCGGAAGCACTGGGGGATACCGGTCGTATTCTGGTGCGCGAGTCCGGCACTGAGCCTCTGGTTCGCGTGATGGTAGAAGCTCCTGACCATGACACCTGCCAGAAATATGTCTCTCAGGTCGTGGAATCAATCAAAAAAAGTGGTTATATTGATTGACTGTATTTTCAATTGAACTGTAAAAGATGAAATATTAATAAATGTGGAATATAATGTAGAAAGGAGGATATGAATGAAAAGAAGTCGATGGAACTGGAAAACTAAAAATTGGAAAGATAATAACAGCCGTCGAATAAGCAAACAGAAGTCAAAGATAAGAAGAAATTTGCACCGTCATAGAGCATATGAATTGTCTGTTTCGAGAGAATACGACACATTTGTGGTTGATGTCCCTCGAAATTTCAGTTTGATAGATAATACGGAAGAAACAATGGCGTTCTTTATGGGGTTTATAGAACTGATTCAAAAAGGAAAATATAAGACGAAATTTTACATCAATTCCCATGATGTGGAAAATGTTACCGTTGATGCTTTAATATATTTGATAGCAATATTGCAAAATGATTGTGTGAACATAAGAATGCAGTATAGCTACTCTGGGAATTTTCCACTGAACGCAAAAGCGAAAAAGGTTTATCAAGAATCTGGCTTTACAAGCTATGTTGAGGCGAAAATCAAGGAATTGCCGCGAAATACGGATAAAATGAAAATTGTATGTGGAACAAAAAATAATGCGGAGGTTTCAAAGCAATTCTGCGAATTTGTAACATCAAAATTGGAAAAGCAACGATGCGAAGTCATGTCACTGTATGTTGTATTCATTGAACTGATGTCTAATGTTTATCACCATGCATATGGTAATAATGACTTTATGGCAAGACAGTGGTATATCTATGCAGAACATGTGGATAATCATATCCAATTTGTTTTTGTGGATACCGGAATGGGAATAGCAAAGACCGTAAGAAAAAATTTTGGAGAAGTTATTCAAGGAATG
This sequence comes from Faecalibacterium sp. Marseille-Q4137, assembly GCF_017377535.1. Classification (NCBI taxonomy): domain Bacteria; kingdom Bacillati; phylum Bacillota; class Clostridia; order Eubacteriales; family Oscillospiraceae; genus Faecalibacterium; species Faecalibacterium sp. Marseille-Q4137. The sequence goes on along the minus strand of NZ_JAFREK010000075.1, from coordinate 538 downwards.
CTTGGAATTGGCGCGCATGACGGCGATTTGCTCCGCTCTACTTTCAATGGCGATTTTCGCACACAAACAAGCGAAAAGTACAGAGGAAATGGTTTGTCCACGGTAAAGCAAAAAGTGACGGAAGGAACCTTTAGAAATTTTAGAGTAATTTCAGGAAGAGGAAGATGTGAAATTGGAAGCCAATTAGATAAAGCAGAGGGAACAGTAATATCAGAAAATTATAAAAATGGAATATATGGGACATTGTATGCTTTTGATTTTTACTAAGGAGAATGGATATGAGTACAATACAAATATGCAAGGATTTTTCGGATGCCCCGGGAGGACGGTACGAAAAAGAAGGAGAGCATTCAGGTGAAGAATTCCGGGAAAAAGTCTTGTATCCCCAAATAAAAGATTTGGTGGATCATAAAGATCATAACGATAAAGTGACTATAAATTTTGACGGATGCTATGGATTTGGAACATCTTTTTTAGAAGAAGCATTTGGTGGACTTGTACGAAAGTATCATATAATAGGATTGATGAAATATATAGA
>NZ_JAFREK010000074.1:0-6378 GCF_017377535.1 Faecalibacterium sp. Marseille-Q4137 | reverse complement strand
ACATTACGCATTTGGAATACCAACATGACGAATCCCTCCTTCTTATCCCTTTAGTAACGTGTACTTTCCTGTAAACGCATTTTATCGACAAATTAGCCGGGATATAAACGAATATTTACATTTCAAGACTTGAAAAACGCCGTCTGAAGAAGTATAATATTAAATACCTATAAGCAATAGGCGGTTTACAGGAAAGTACACCTTTCTGTAAAACCGCCTATTTACAATAATTTGGCTTTTTCGTAGATTTCTGCCCGGTAGCGAAAGGTCGCAAGGGGCATACCACACTCTTTTGCGGCTGCTGTGCCGGTAATTTTCCCGGCACGCCACCTCTGATAAACAGCATGAAAGTTATCCGGCAAGGGGCGTGGTGGTCGCCCAAAGCGCACACCCCGCGCCTTTGCTGCCGCGATACCCTCTGTTTGCCGCTGTCTGATATTGGTGCGCTCGTTTTCTGCCACAAAGGACAGCACTTGAAGCACAATATCCGAGAGAAATGTTCCCATAAGGTCTTTTCCCCGGCGCGTATCAAGCAGGGGCATATCCAAAACCACAATGTCAACGCCCTTGTCCTTTGTGATGATACGCCATTGCTGTAAGATTTCTTCATAGTTGCGTCCCAGACGATCTATGCTCTTGATATAGAGCAGGTCGTCTTTTTTCATTTTTCTAAGCAGCTTTTTGTACTGTGGACGCTCAAAATCTTTGCCGGATTGCTTATCCATAAAGATATTCTTATCTGAAACGCCTACCTCGCGTAAGGCGATAAGCTGCCTGTCCTCGTTTTGTTCTCTTGTGCTGACACGCACATAGCCGTAAATGCTTCCAGTCAATTTTTATCCTCCTGTTCGTTTTACATAGACATCAACCGTCCTTACCTAATAATTTTACTGTATCTTTGTGTCATGGCTTGCTTTTCCCGGCTGAAATACCATGCTTCTTTGCATAGTCGCTTGCCGCCTGTCTGCGTTCCTCGCTGTATGGTGCGGTCAGACGGAAAGAGAAGCGTCCCTTTGCAATCTCAAACTCCATACAGCCCGTTTCCGGGTCGCTGTCGGTCAGCTTACAGACAGAGGGGAAGCGGCGGCTGTACGCGGTCAGCCTGTTCTTCAAGTCGGTGTTGTGGGTGCGGATATGGATAAGGGGGTCTTTCTCGTCAAACCAAATATCGGTGGTCTTTTCCTGCTTTTTCAGTCCTGTTTTCATAAACTCTCCTTTCTGCGCCCCTGTTACGCAGTAGGGGCATTTTTCGGGTGTTTTCTTCGGCTCTTGACTTGGGAAAAACGGCGTTTTTTCAATAGAAAATGCTCTGGCGATACATTCCTCGTCCAGAGTGTTCCAATCGTCAAATATTCCGTTTTTACGGCTCTTGACCGTCAGACGCAGAAAAATGCGAATAGTCGGCAAGTATCGCTTTCAGCAGCTTGTCGCGGAATGTTTCTGCGCTTCTGTGATTGAAAAACAACTCCGCAACGATGGTCTGTCCGTTCCGCTGTGTTGTGATGATACCATCCGGCTGCTTCTGCGCGGTGGTTGTGGTTTTCTTTTCTGTCATTGGGTCACTCCTTCCTTTGGGTGCAAAAAAAGGATTTCCCATAGTTGGAAAATCCCTTTCTGCTGTCGGTTATTCTGTTTTACGATACGGGCAGCGCAGCGGCTTGCGCCTTTCGCTTTGCCCGATATTCCCGCGCCTTGATGCGTTCATACTCCCGGCGTTTTTCAAGGTTTTTCGCCCGGTATTCCTTTGAGTAGTTCCGATGATAAGCGCGGCTCTTTTCCTTTTGGGCTTCTTCGATTTTCTCCCGCATTTGCCGGATTTCTTCCTCTGTCGGCTCTGCAAGCTGTGTCAGTTCGTTTTCAAACTTGCCGATATAGCTGAAATATATCCCGATATGCTGAACAGCTTGTTTTGCCCTTTTCTTATCGCGCTCATGCACTTCAATTCTGCTGATAAATTCATTGAGAATGGCGGGGGTAAGGTCGGTAAAGGCGGCGTAGCGTTCTATCAGCTTCAAAAACTTATGCGCCCATCCTCCTGCGTCCTCAAACGCGGATAACTGTTCTTTGAGTTCTGCAAGTTCCGCTTTCAGCGTATAGTATTCCTCCGAATATTTCTGTGACATTTGCTCGTATCGGTCTTGTGGGATAGCACCGAGGGCGTTATCCTCGTAGAGTTTATTCAGCACCTTGTCAATCTGTTCAAGGCGTGTTGTAATTTGCGGAATACGCTTCTGCTGTTTTTTGCTCTTGTCCGTCTGCTGCATATCAAGGTTTTTTCGGACTAATGCTTCAAATTCCTCCCGGTTGCTTATGGAGTATTCTGCAACTTTTTTCAGAACATCCGCGATAGTCTGCATGACTAAATCAGCGTCTATGATGTGCGGGGAATTGCATTTGGGATTTTTGGCTTTGCCCTTGTGGTACTCGCTGCAAAAGGCAACATGACGCTTGCCGCCGTTCCTGTAATCTATGCGAATGTGCATTTTTGCGCCGCAGTCTTTACAGAACATCAAGCCCGACAAAGGGTGGATTTCTCCGTCCCCGTTAGGGCGTCTGACAGGCGCGTTTTCCAAAATCCGCTGTACGGTTTCAAAGTCGGCGCGGTCGATAATCGGCTCATGCACATTCTCGGTTATCTGCCATTCGCTTTTATCTACATAGTGGTTGCGCTTGTCCCGAAAATGCTTTGTGGTCTTGAAATTGACAACATCACCACAATACTCCTGCCTTGTGAGTATCTTGGTTAAGGTTGCTTTGTTCCATTTATAGCGATTTTCCTCGTTCAGCGGTCTGCTTTTCGCTGTCCCTCTGTCGTGCTGTTTGAGGTAGAACGTAGGCGTGAGGATTTGCTCGTTTTTGAGATATACGGCAATTTGGTTTCTGTTCTTCCCGCCGATAAACAGACGGAAAATCAAGCGTACCACTTCGGCGGCTTCCTCGTCGATTATCCAAAAATCCTTGTTGTTCGGGTCTTTCATATATCCGTATGGGGCTTCGGTGGCGATGGGTTTGCCGCTTGCACCCTTGGTCCTGATACCCGTTTTTACTTTCTTGCTGATGTCCTTTGCGTACCACTCCGACATGATATTGATAAAGGGCGCAAACTCCAATGTATCGGGATTGTCGCTGTCTATGCCGTTATTGACCGCGATAAAGCGGACATTGTTCCGTCTGAATACCTCCATTGCATTGCCGACTTGGAGATAATCACGCCCCCAGCGCGTCAGGTCTTTCATAATGCAGACGCCTATTTTTCCGTTTTCCACATCCTCCATCATGCGGGAATAGGCAGAGCGGTCAAAGAACCTGCCGCTTTCGTCATCGTCAATGTAGTGCCGGATATTGGTTAATCTCTGCTGTTGGGCGTACCGTTCCAGAAATGCCTTTTGGTTTACAATGCTGTTGCTCTCGCCGCCATCTCTGTCCTCGTCCCCGACGGAAAGGCGGGAGTAAAGGGCTGTAATTTTATTATATTCGTTCATGTGCATACCTCCTGCGTCCACATAGTTTTCCTTACAGTTAAGATTATGCACCACATCGGGCGGAGCCATACTCCATGCCGTTCCGGTACTTTTTGGCGTTTTTGCTTTTCAGATAGACGGCCAGCCGCAGTCCGGCACCGCAGCAGATACCCACCAGAATATCCAGGGGATGCAGACTAGGAAGTGGGGTCACAAATGCAGCCGGGAGCGTATCTATGAGCGACACGATTTTATCGCCTAACTCCTTACCCTCGGCCAGCCGCCATGCCTCGCCAAGATTGGTCGCAGCCAGCCCAATCACCAGATAAGGCAGGTACAGGGCCAGCAGCTTGGTGAACTTTTTCTTGTTCATAAGCCACGTTCCTCTTCTTTGCGCCGTACCTTGTCGGGGAGGTTGGCAATGACCTGTGCCAGATCGTGCAGCTTGGCCAGCACAGAGGGACGCTCGGCCTTGTTCAATACTGCTGCCGAATACTCCTTGAACGCAGCGTTCAGAGCGTCTGCATCCTGTGCCTTGAAGAAAATCAGATACCGAGGTGGTGTGCAGGACAGGTCTTTTTGGATTGCATAGTCGATGTGATACCGCTTAGCGTAACGGTCAAAATCCTTGATGCCAGTCTTTTCGATTTCCAGATTGGTCACACCCCGGTTCTGCCGGATGAGCCGCTTCATGGACTGCTTGCCCTGTGATGCACTCTTGTCGTACTGGCGCAGAAAGAACTGCGCCCCTTTCAGCAGAGTGCGGGCAGACAGTTTTACAGTCGAAATGGCAAAATTGACTGTTTTGTGCTCGATTTCTTCCTGCATTTCCATCACCTCCAGTGCAGAAAGTCGTGTTTAGCGGTCAAATCCGGCGTCCTTCGGCGGGGTAGTTTTGCTTTCTTCCGGGCAGACTGCTTCATCGGGCACACGAACAACCATCATCCGATGCCCCAGCCGGATAAAATCTTCCGGCTGATGGAAAAGCCGCTCGTACTTCTGCGCCATCTCCGGGGTCAGGGATGCAAAATCCTCCTCGCCCAGCCCCACCACCAGAAAGGTTCCGGCAACGGCATCGTATATCTGCCCGTCCTCGTCCCGCAGGGCACGGTTCAACGGCAGTCCCATGAGCTTGCCGTCATCGTTGTAGACGATGGCTACCGGGTCACTGAACGGATAGCTGGCACCGATGTTGCCGCCGACTGCCTGCTGCAAAGATTTCAGGTCAGGGTCGATCTCGACCTGCTTCGGATACTGCCCCGGTACAATCTCCAGCACCGTCAGGGTGTTCTCGTTTTGTTCCATTATCGTCCTCCTCGAATTTGATAGAGATCTCCTGCCCGGCATGGGCGGCGTTCAACAGAGCTGCCACAAAGAAGCCGAAAAAAGCGCCGGCTTCAAAAAATGCGAAACCGATAAAAAAGTTCAGCATGGCACACCTCAGTCGATACAGATGCAGGGCAGTTTCTGGCCGTCAGCCATCAGGGTAACGCTGTGGCGCATCAGGTACTTCTGAAAGAGGTAGACCTGATCGATCGTCAGCGAGATGAACTCGCCATCCATATTGGTGCGCACCAGAATGACCGGACCGGTCAGATAGCGCTTGCCCGCCAGTTTCAGCACCTGCGCCGGGTTGTAGCTGAGCAGCAGCGAGCTGTCGGGGATGTTCAGGTACGCATCATCCTCGTCAAAGCAGGGCAGAATGTCGGGAGCCTCGTCCAGCGTGATGACTGTCAGTTCCATATCCGGGGCGATGGCAGCAAAATAGATCTCGCCACTGCTCCTGCTCTCCGACAGTGCCGCACAGATGTGCATATCAATGGTGACTTTCTCGGAACGAATAATGGGATTAGAATCATTTTTCATAGGCATTTTCTCCTTTTTTCTAAAGAAAAAGACCCAACCGGGTCTTTCCTATTCATATCCTGTCAGCGTTCTTCACTGTGCTGACGCTTTTTCTGCCACTGCTCCAGCAGCTTGATGATGGTATCTTCCATCTGTTTGGGCGTATAGCTGCGGGGAAAGTATTTTCTCAGGGTGTCATTTTTGATGGTCACCGTATCAAGCTCGCTCTTTTTCTCCTCGCCCATAATGGCAACGACCGTCTCCGTTGTAAAAGTTCCATCCTGAGCCAGCTTCTTGATACGCTTTGCTTGTGAGACAGAAGGAAAGTTCTGGGTATCATCCATTGCCCGGATCACTTCCTGCTGTTGTTCAGGAGAAAGATAGGAAAGCTCCACAGCAGGATTGAAGGACACGGTTTTGTTATCCACCATGTCCAGCAGTTCTGGAATAAGGTTGGTCAGACGGATGAAACGTCGAACAGTCTCACGACTTTGATTATTCTCTGCGCCCAGCTTTTCATTGCTCCGCAACTTCGACACAACTTGTGTCGAAGTTAAATCTGACCTTGTACCTTAATTTTTCATGGCATCCAACTTCATTTTGTACGCAAACGCTCTCTCGCTGGGCAGAATATGCTCACGCTGCAAATTGCTATCTACCATGAGGATTATGGCAGCATCATCGTCCATCTGGCGCACAATGACCGGCAGGGTTTCCAGTCCGGCCAGCTCCGCAGCGTGTTGACGGCGGTGCCCGGAGATAATTTCATAGCCGCCCTTCGGTCTGGGGCGGGCAATCAACGGCGAAAGCACACCGTACTGCTTGACACTTTCCACGGTATCGCTCATAGAATCATCGTCCAGAACCTTGAAGGGATGGTTCTTGAATGGAAACAGCTCTCCAATCGGAATCTGCTGCACCTGCTCGCGCTGTTCTTCCTGCCGGGATTCTTCGGTGGAAAAAATATCATCGTAGCTGCTCAGACTGGCGTTTACGCTGCTTTTCGGCATCGGCCAGCACCTCCTCGTATTATAAAAGAGTAGTATTTATAGACCGCTCTCCAGCGGTATGC
>NZ_JAFREK010000073.1:0-6679 GCF_017377535.1 Faecalibacterium sp. Marseille-Q4137 | reverse complement strand
GGGCGCTGCTGTGTTTAGAGGAACGTTATTTTTCTTGCCTTACTTTGCGGCATCCACCAGCACTCCAACGTAGCCGGCAGTATCCACCAGCGTGGCACCGGAAACGGCGTCCACAGCCTTTTCATCTTTGCTCAGAGCCTCGGCGTCGGCAATGCTCATGCCGTTCACGTGGTTCTGGATGGCGTCGTAGTTGGCATCCAGCGAAACGGTGGAACCAGCCGTTTCGGCCATCATCTTGCTGTAGTAATCGGCGTTGACCCGCTTGGACATCAGCACCTTGCCCTCGGCGTAGCCTGCGCCGAAGTCAGAATCGGAGTTGGGCACACCGACGACCCCGGCGTCCGAACCGGCAAACTGGAACTCGTCAATGTAGCTCAGCACGATGGTGTCCCCGGCGGTGGCGACAGCGCCGGAGGTGAAGCACTTGGTGCCGTGTGCAGCCCCATAGACCACATTCAGCTTCAGGTCCTCGGAGCTGCCGTTGAACTCCACGGCCTGCGTGGTCTGGGCATTTTTGGCGGCATCCACGATGGCAGAGAGATAACCGGCGGTATCCACCAGCGTTGCGCCGGAGACGGCGTCCACAGCCTCGGCACCCTTGGCGGCTACATCCTCCAGCTCGGAGATGGTCTTGCCGACGGCAAAGTTCTGGATGGCGTCGAAGTTTGCATCCAGAGCGAACGTGGAGCCGCCCTTTTCAGCCATCATCTTGCTGTAATAATCGGCGTTGGCCCGCTTGGACATCAGCACCTTGCCCTCGGCGTAGCCTGCGGCAAAGTCGGAGTCGGAGTTGGGCACGGCGGTCACGCCTGCATCGGCGCTGGTGAACTGGAAATCGTCGAGGTAGGCGGCGAGGATGACGTCATCCTTCACCACAGCCACCGCTTCGGTGAAGCACTTGGTGCCGTGGGCGGCAGCATAGGCCTGACCGATCTGGATGCCGCCTTCCACCGGGACGATGGCGGCGGGCTCAGCGGGGGCTGCGGCAGCAGAGTCGGCGGGGGTTTCTTCGGCCAGCTCCACACCCAGTGCGGCGGCAACGGCCTTCCGGACGGCCTTGGTGGTCACCGTGGCACCGGCAACGCCGTCGATGGCGGGGCCGTTGGCGGCCACGACCTGCTTGGACAGCTCTTCCAGTGCAGCGCCGCCGATGCTCTCGGTCTCCTGTGCGCCTTCCAGCTTGCAGTCGGTAACGGTGCCGTTGGCATCCACGGTCAGGGTGGCGGTGACAGCACCGCCAAAGCCTTCGGCAGAGCCGGTCTTAGTCACACCGGCAGCGGTGGAGCTGCTGCTGCCGCCGCAGGCGGCCAGAGAGACGCCAACAACGAGGCTCATGGCCACGGCAGCGCTCAGTTTGCGGATGATCTCCTGTTTCATGGGTCTTTCCTCCAGAGAAAAATCGGTTTGTGTTCGGCCCCCAGAAAAGGTCATACCTTTTCAAGGATGTTTACAAAAGATAACATATTTTGTGAGGTGCTGTCAAGAGATTTTGTCACATACTTCGTGAAGAATGATAAATTGGTGTCAATTGTGACGCTGACGATATACGAAGCGAACGGACGGTCTACGCTGTTAGTAATTCCTGAATGGAAACCAAGCAAGCAGTTTTGCCACTTTCAGCCCCAGTTAGTACTTCAATATTACTATGTTTTGGAAATCGGCACAACCATATAACCGTCCTTGATGAAACTATTTTTGTTTCATCGATGACATTGTACCAGCAAGCAGTGCAGACGTATATACATCTGCTTATTTTGCGTTGCAAAACGCTGTTGGGGAATGCCCCAAGCCCCTTTAATCTGCATTTTCCAATGCAGGCTGCGCATCCCTTCGGGACGCTTTTTACCCGGTGATGTGCTCTGGGTCGTTCAAAACTTGCATGAGGTGAGAAGCGGCTTCTGCAAGAGAATCGTACTTCATCTGTTCAGGAACAGGCGCATCCAGAAGCGAAACGCCCCACACCTGCATACAGTCCGCAAGTTCTTTCTGTGCCTGCAATGCCGCCACCTTACGCACATCCGGGGTGGTTTCTGTATCCAGAACGTAGGCTGCGGAGTATTTTCCGTTGCGATCTTCCGTCAACTGCACCATGGAGTAGTGCTCATCCCAAAAGTGACAGAAGCGAACCCTGCCACCGATGTTCTCCATTTCGATACACAGTTCTTCTTCGCTGCTCCATTGTGGAGTCTCGGACAAAATGCAATTCAGTTCCGAAAGAGCCGGCCGTTCTTCATCCGATAACTTCCTATGCAGGCATTCACGTTTGAGATCGTTCTGCCAATACGGACTCAGCTTTCCATTCCGGGCATCTTCCATTGCTTCTTCGATATTGGGTAGGATTGTCATGTCGTTCACCTCAAATACTCCCTATTAGTGTTATATGCACGCTTATAGTGTTGATTATAGACTATTTGAGGGCAAAAAGAAAGAGCGTCAGCACGTTTGCTGGCGTTCTTTGACATAGGTGTTATTTTGTAATATAGGGAATGTTGTCGGTGTATGCATTCAGAATGTCAATGGCAGCTTTCTTCTGCCCCGGTGTGAGCTGGCTCAGCTTTCTGCTCAGTTCGTCATCTGCCACATGGGATGCGGATGGAACGGAATCCCGGATCAGCACATCAGCAGATACGTCCAACACCTCTACGATTCGGATAAAGGTTTCCAGTTTGGGGATTTTTACTCCGCGCTCTAAATCTCCAACATAATTTGCTGACAAATCGACCCGTTCTGCAAACTGTTCAATCGTCCAGCCTTTTTCCTTGCGCTGCTCTCGTATTCGTTGACCCAAAAGCGTATTCATAGAGACCTCACACTCTAATTGTGTTTGTTGCACACCAATAGCATACCTGTCGCAATTTTTGTTATACACAATCCATTTGCGTTTATTCAACGCTATTCGGGTGATTTCAAGGTGGAAAATTTTTGTGCGTATCTTTGGTCAAAAAAGCAATGGTCTTTGGGGACGGTACATGGTACAATAGCAAATGTTGTGCCCCTTGGCACATGAACGAAGGTAAAAGGAGCTGCTGAACGTGGATACGATCTATCTGCTGCCCGGTGAGGAACGCTGCGTTGATTTTCGAGATGCCAATGGAGTCCCGAAGGTACACTACACTTACTGTTCCATCCGTGGCAAACTTTTCAACTGCACCTGCTGCACAAAGGACGAAGCCCAGCGGCTGTGTGAAGATTGGCTTATAAAACAGGACCGCTGCTATATAAACTAAAAAAGCCGCCGAGGACATCTCACCAAAATGGGAAGAGTCCTCGGCGGTATTCGTTTATCGGGTCTGCGCTTTTTCGATGGTGTCCTTTTCTCCCGCGAAAAATCGTTCCACGTTTTTCTGTGCCCGAACCAGTTCTTGCATCTCGTTCCGTGCCTTGCGGTAGTCCGGGTAAGCGGCTTTCTTCTTGGTCAGTAGCTCTGCAAACTCCGCATCCAACTCCTTGACCTTCGGCAGCTTCTGCAGCCCGGCTTCGTCAAAGGCAGCTTTCGCCGCCTTGTGCAGGGTGATTTTCTCCCGGTGAGCTTCCAAAAACTTTTTACTGTACCCCGACTTGCGGTAGGCATCATAGACCGGGCGGGTCTTGGCATAGTTGATGATGTGGGTTTTCAGCACGGCAATCTCTGTCAGCCTTGCTTCTGCTGCCTTGATGGAATCGCCCATGGCATGATAGCGTTCTGTCGCCGCCGCTGCTCGATCCTGCAGTTCGTCGGCACTGCTGATCTTCTGCTCCTGCAAGAACAGCAAGGTCTTGGACATCTCTTTCAGGTTGAACTTTGTTGCCCACTTTTTGTAGCCGACACTTTTGCCTGCCGCCATTTTTCCCTGAATGTCCACCAGCAACTGGAAGGGCTGTTCTTTGAGCGGTTGCTTCTGATAAGGGCGGTGCTCTGCTTCGCCCTCCAGCACCGCCTTGATCTCGTCCTCGCCATAACCGGTGCCCAACGTTCGGAACCGAATAAAGCGTTTCTGCCCCTTGCCCTTCACCGCCGTGTACTTGCCACGCTTCACCTCGTAGCCCTGCTGCTCTAGCTTTTGCAGAAACGTTTCATAATCTCCCGGTTTTTCTGCAAGGATTGTGTCGATGATTCCGCATAGGCGGTCCCTGTTGCTTTCCTTGGGAGGATAGAGAACACGCTTCTGCCGTTCCCGATAGGGCTTCTTCTCAATGATGGACAACTGGTGTTCCAAGCAAATCAGGTCGCTCAACCGCTGCACTGCCAACGCCGAAAAGAAAAAATCCCGGAACTTTCTGGTGCCATCCAGTGCCGTGGAGTTAAAGATCACATGGTTGTGGATGTGCTGCCGGTCCGTATGGGTGGCAACAACAAACGCATACTTGCCCTTGGTAAAACGCATGGCAAGTTCGTAGCCCACCTTGTTAGCTTCCTCTGCAGTGATTTCCCCCGGACGAAAGGACTGCCGTATCTGATAAGCGATCACATCGCTTTTCTGCCTTCGTCCGTTCACAAGGTCGTACTGCCGCTTGGTAAGCATAAATTCTTCATCTGCTGTCAGGGCGCTGCAAGCATAGCTGCTGACAAACTGCCCCTGCTCAGTCTTGTCCGGGTTTTCGATATAGTCCGTGCGATTTTTCAGGCAGGCCGCAACGGTCATGCCCTTGTTTTTGTGCAGCGCAATCAGCCGTGTTGCTGCCAGCATCATCACCCCCTATTGCAAAGAAAAAATGCCGCCCGGAGGCGGCATTGAGATCATTTGGATATTTTTTCGTAATCGGCGGCACCCGCCAGATACATTGCCTTGTATCTGGCGCATTCCAACTCATTGCAGATTTCATCTAAGGCGAGATATTGATTCCACGCTTCTTTGCTGATAACGCTCTGCAAGGCTTCCTCAGCTGCTCTTTTGGCTTTTTTCAGTCGCAGATACTCTTCATCCTCACCCAGCATCTCAGAAAAAATCGTGCTGTTGTGTTCAAAATAACAATCCTCTATCCTCTGTTTGCTCATAGCATCCCTCACAGTTCTGCAAGCCACTCACTGAAACGCCCGATACCCTCGGTGATGGCAGTTGCACCGAAAAAGAGGATGAAGCAGATGAACTCGGCCACCAGCAGGATAAGAAACTGATCCCAAGTCTGGCGATAGGCAGTGTAGATGCCGCAGCCGAAGATGTAGAGCATCAGCGGAGCAACTACATAGCTGGACAGGGTTAGCAGCCACCTTGCCATCAGAGCTAGAAACGCCACAAAGAGAGAAATCGGGAAAAGAACAATTTTCTTCAGCATAGACATCATATCAAGCACTTCCTTCCTGTTCGCCCTTATTATAAAGGTATCGACTACTGCGTTGCAAGGATGTCAAGCGTTATATGTACACCCGCAGTCCTCCAACTGCGGGAATTTTTATAACTCTGCCAGCTTGGAAAGAATCTGCTTGCCGATATCAATCAGTTCATCCAGCCGGGTGCGTAGATCGGCAAGGTCGGCAGCATAGATCTTGCCGCTTTCGTTGACACGTTTTGCTACCTGATTCAAGTTGTTGCTGCAATTCTGGAGCAAATAAGCCATGCGCCGCAGCTGCGGAAGGTCGAGATTCAGGCAGTAGCCATCCAATGCCATTTTGCGGATATAGGCACTCAGGCTGTGGATGCCCATGCCATACATCTTATCTAAAATGCAGCTCCGTTCTTCATCAGTCACACGAATAAAGAGACGGTGTTCCCGCTTTTTCAAATTATCGGCCCTCCTTATCCAGATAGCTTTTGAACGGCTTAACAAGCTCTGGCTGATTGGTTTTTTCTTCCAGTGCAGACAGCACAGACGGACGAGTTGCGGGTGCTTCGGTTTCCTCGGATTCTTCGGGAGTATCCTGCGAGGAACTGCGGTCACGGTCGATATTCAGTAGAGCATTCAGTTCGGCAAGGCGAGCAGACTTTTCAGCCAGTTCTTCTTCCTGCGCGAATGGCTTTGCCACTTCAATCTCTGCGGCCTGTTTCTGCTGTTCTAGATTTTGCAGAGCATTTTCAGCGTCTGCAATTCGGTCAGCGAAATTGTCGATGGCATTGTCCAGACGAATGATGTTGCCGCGCGCATCATCGCCCAGCGACACCGGGTAGCTCAACTCTGCCCGGAGTACGGCCTGATCTTGTATTTACATGGATTTACAGAAAAGCGGCTGCCAATTTTAGCAGAGAGCCGGAAAACAGAGTCCAAAAGGTGCTTTATGGGGCTTCATTAGCTGGAAACCTGATTTTATTAGCTGGAACCGAAAATTCTGCTAATGGCATTCGCTGGCTGATTTTGGTGATCGGTTCAAAATGAAAAATGCGAAGGCCATCTTTCACATGGAAAAATGACCTTCGCAATTTTTTGAAATAGTGTCCTCAGGCGGATTCGAACCGCCGGCCTTTCGCTTAGGAGTAGACCCGATACGATGAAACCAAGTGCAACACAGTGCAAGAAAATCCTTGAAAATACAAGGTTTTTCACTGTTTCAAATCCTATCTGGTATTACGCTTCATAAGCATTTTCATAGGGATTTTACACCGTCCAATTGGCTCGAAATTAGCAAGGCTTTCGATTTTCGGTGGACGTTGCAAGTGCAAGCAAATCTCTCTATGTAACTTCTCGTGATACGAAATGATAGGAAATCCTATTCATTCTCGTGCGGAGGCGCTGATGTCTTTAGACACCATCTTAGTCTGTTTAATAT
>NZ_JAFREK010000072.1:0-6905 GCF_017377535.1 Faecalibacterium sp. Marseille-Q4137 | reverse complement strand
TTTTATTACAGAATATCGTTTTAATTTTAAAAATTCAGTTTTTATTATATTTCTCATATCTTTTACCTCGTCCATTTTTTATAAAAGCGAATTATCAGCCACAAAGAAAGTACAACTGTAATTGCCATAATAAAAATTGTATGGAAAGTAGTTGGTACAATCGCATAGGCTTCCGGCAAAAGATTATCTTTTTGCAAATTATCCATCATTAAGCCGCTTGTCCAGTTCATAACACATATAACCGGAAAAGAATTTAAGAAAGCAATTTTGGCAGCACTTATAGATGTCCCAATCGTTCCCAGTATGCCCCAGTTAAAAATGGAATAAAAAAAAGCAAGCAGGATAGAAAGTAAAAAACTTTTGTTAAAGTAAATAATTAAAAATACAATCGGTAAAGAAGCTGCTACGATAAGAACTCCAAAAATAAGGCTCATAAATATCTTATAAGTCATACCGTAAACCATTCCTACATGAAACAATTTACAAAACAACGCAACAGACAATGTGCTTATCAGACAAAATGCAACGCTGAAAATAAAGAGCATAGAAATTTTTGCCATAATGAGTTGTGTATTTGTAACTGGAATTGTTCTAAGGTTTTTGGAAGTATCACAATCTCTTTCTATAAAAAACAAAATAGCGGCAATGATACCAATTAGACATGGAAGCAAAAAAACTAAACCATATCCCAACATCATTGTATAGACATAATCAAATCGGGTTTGAAGATAGTGTTCTGTTGTATCTGCACCAGTTCCCGCCTTTGCCATATATGCCAAAATCAACGGAAAAAATAACGACAATGACATCAGTGCATACAACAGTCTTTTTCGCTTTAATTTCCAAAATTCGCACTTAATCAGTTTAAGCAATTCCTTCGCCTCCTGTCACACGCTTGAAGTAATCTTCAAGACTTTCTTCACAAGTATGGGCTTCTGATACCTCCAATCCATTTTCTACAAAAGCAGTCACGATTTTTCCTACGGACAAATCAAGATTATGCAAGCGTAAATTGTGGTCGTCCTGTATAGAGAAATGACTCTCATGGAAAGTACGCTCTAAAATTCTTGCTGCCTGTGCGGTATCAGAAAGAGTAAATCGGATATGTTTGCTGCTTTTTTGTTCCAGTTCCGCAAGACTTTCTTCTTCCAATAGTGCGCCATGGTCGATAATTCCAATATCATCTGCTAGCAAAGAAATCTCCGAAAGGATATGACTGGAAATTAAAATTGTTTTTCCCTTTGTATCGCAAAGCTCGCGAATAAAAGAACGTACTTCTGCAATTCCAATCGGGTCAAGCCCATTGATAGGTTCATCTAAAATCAGAAGTTCAGGGTCGTGCATAACTGCAAGTGCAATCGCAAGCCGTTGTTTCATACCAAGAGAATACTGGGAAAACAGTTTTTTGTCTTTATAAGGCAATCCTACCAAATCCAATGTGTTTTTAATTGAATGACGGTTGGGTATGCCCCGTAAGGTAGCAAAAATTTGTAAGTTTTCCGTAGCAGTCAAATTAGGGTAAAAACCGGGTGACTCAATCAGACTACCGATACGGGGCAACAATTTCTTTTCATTCCCCTGCAAAGACTTTCCCCATATTTTAACTTCGCCGGAAGTTGGCTTTGTCAATCCAAGTAGCATTTTCATAGTGGTCGTTTTTCCGGCTCCGTTTCTTCCAAGCAGTCCGTAAATTCTCCCTTTCTGCACATGAATATTTAAGTCAGCGACACTCTTTTGTGAGCCGTACTGTTTGGTAAGATTTTTTGTTTCAATGATATAATTTTTGTCCATATTCAAACCTCCTGTTCTGTAAACTATTCTATCATACCAACCTTGCATTAACCTTGCCGCAACCTTGCATTAACCTTGCAATTTGAAATATTGTCCCAAAAATAATTAAGGCTCCCGTCAAAAGAACGGGAGAACCTTAATTTGCTAAGGGAAAAAGCAAAGTAAATTCCGTTCCTGTTCCCTGTGTGCTATTTGCTGTTATTGTGCCGTTCATTTTTTCTACAAGTTGGTGTGCGATAGAAAGCCCAAGACCGCTGCCTTTTTCAGACCGTCCCTTATCGCATTTATAGAGCCGTTCAAAAATATGCTTCAAATCTTCTTTTTCAATCCCTATTCCATTATCTGCTAATCGGATTTGCATATTTTTTTCCTGCTTTGATAGGATTATTTCTATTTTATCCGCATGACTGTGAGAAATTACATTCTGAATAAGATTGTTCAATATCCGCATATAGCCGTCCGTATCAAGTTTTACCCGGAAAGGCTGTTCGGGAATATCAATATTGTAATCTATCTGCTTATCTTCAAATATGGGTATCCAGTCAATCAAGATATTTCGTGTCAGCTCCGCAGCTTCAACAATATTTATATCCATAGCAAACTCATTAGAATTTAATTTGAACCAGTCAAAAAGAACATCAATATATTCTTTCAAATCGTGAGCTTTGCGGCGGGCTGTTTCGATATAGTCGTCCCTGTCTTTTCCTGTAACAATTCCTTTATGTGCAGCGTCAAGATACCCAATAAGCGTTGTAAGCGGTGTCCGAACATCATGGGAAAGACTTGTCATAAGCTGTCGGTTTGTTTCTTCTGTCTGCCGGACAGTAGAAAGCCTGCTCTCATAAGACACAACAATCTCATTTATTTCATAGGCAAGAGGGGCTACCAGTTCATTTGTTGCAGATAAAATACGTCTGTTTCCATTTCCGTTTTTTACATCAATCAATGCGTCTGTTATCTCGGCTATCTGTTTTTTAACACGTCGAATAGCAAAGCAGGAAACAAGAATAGAGAAAAGTGCAATTATTATGGATAGAAAAATGACTGCTTCCATAGAAAATCAAACCTCCTTGTTAAAACGATAACCGATACCTTTAATCGTTTGAATATATTTTGGACTTCCGGGATTTACCTCTAATTTCTTGCGAAGTCGGCTGATAATCGCCATAATGTTGCTGTCATCATAGAAATATTCCTCTCTCCACACTTCTTCATAAATCTGTTGCTTTGTCAGAATTTTCCCTTGATTTTTCGCGCAGTATAAGAGTAAGTCAAATTCTTTTGGAGGCAATTCAAAAGTTCCATTTTCCGTAGTAACAGAACGATTTTCAATATCAATTTTCAACCCGTCAAATTCAAGTTGCTGTGATATTCCGTCCTGTTGATTGAAACGGGTATAACGGCGTATAAGGGAAACGATACGGGCTATCAGTTCGTCCATGTCAAAAGGTTTTGTCAAATAATCATCAGCTCCTGCCCTTAAACCGCGTACTTTAGAAGCACTGTCATTTTTTGATGTAAACATCAAAATCGGCAGGCTGCTTTCTTTTCTAATTTCTTCCAATGTTTCAAATCCGTCCATACCAGGCATCATAACGTCCAGTATCACAAGTTGATATTCTCTCTCTTTTAATTTTTGTAATCCCTCTTTTCCCGTATTACAAAAATCAGCTTCTATATCTTCTGATAGCACGCTGCGTTTAATCAGCGCACAAAGTTCCTTATCATCATCTATAATCAAAACTTTATTCATGGTATAGCTCCTTTCCTTGTTTGGTTCTACCGTCAATCGGTTTTTCCGCGTCTTTTGGTATCAACCACATATACCCAAGTTTTGAAACACCCTGTATGCGTTTCTCCCTGCAAAGTATCTGTACCCGCCTTTCAGAAATTCCCCACTTCTTTGCTGCTTCGGGGCAAGACATATATTCCATAACAACACCCGTCCTTTCTGAAAATCTTATCATAATAATTATAGTCGGACACACGAACAATAGCAAGTATATAAATATGAATTATTATGGCTATTTAGTGGAACTGTATAGACATATCCAAAGAGAAAGGGGAACAGTAAAATGTAACTGGGTGAATAAATATGGCAAAAAGACCGGTAGAAAAATATGACTTCAAGGCATTTGGAGAAGCTATAAAAGCTGCGCGGACGGGGCGCAAAGAAAGCCGCAAACAGGTAAGTGATGAAATGTATATTTCTCCTCGCTATCTTGCAAATATCGAAAACAAAGGACAGCACCCCAGTCTGCAAATCTTTTTTGAGCTTATGCTTCGTTACAATATATCCGTAGACCAGTTTCTTTTAGATACGCCCACCCAAAAAGATACAAAGCGGCGGCAGCTCGACGCTCTCCTTGATGATATGAGCGATAATGGCATACGGATTGTAACGGCAACTGCAAAAGAAATTTCAGAAGTCGAAAAAGAGGACAAATAAATGTGTCCGGCAAATTGAATATGATTTAGGAAGCGTTGTAATCTTTACAGATTGCAGCGTTTTTCTTTTGCTCTTTTTTGGCATATAGAGCATTGCGTTGTAGTAACCAGTGAGGAAAAAACTTTCGTAGCAAGCATAGGAAAAGAGTACCCTTTTCCGTATTTTCTCCCTCCCGTCCTGCGGTGCGTCGGTTGAAAATTGCTTGTTGGGAAGTGTCCCAAACCCTCGGAACGGAAAGGAGTGATTGCATGAATGGACGCAAAAGAAAAGTACAAATCAAATTCTATGTAACAGAGGAAGAACGGGCATTGATTGAGCAGAAAATGAAGCTCGTCCCCACCCGGAACATGGCGGCGTATCTTCGCAAGATTGCCATTGACGGGTATATCATTCAGACAGACCATAGCGACATAAAAGCCATGACAGCGGAGATACAGAAAATCGGGGTCAATATCAATCAGATTGCAAAGCGTGTCAACGCGACAGGCAGCGTCTACCAAGAGGACATAGAGGAAATAAAGGGGGTGCTTGCGGAGATATGGCGGTTACAAAGATTAAGCCTATTAAAAGCACGTTGAGCAAAGCCCTTGACTATATCCAAAACCCGGATAAAACAGACGGGAAAACGCTTGTGTCCTCCTTTGGGTGCAGCTATGAAACGGCAGATATTGAGTTTGGATTTACGCTTGCACAAGCCATAGAGAAAGGGAACAATCTCGCCCACCATTTGATACAGTCCTTTGAGCCGGGGGAAGTGGATTATGAGAAAGCCCACGAAATCGGGAAACAGCTTGCCGACGCGGTAACAAAGGGACAGCATGAATACGTCTTAACTACCCACATAGACAAAGGGCATATCCATAACCATATCATTTTTTGTGCGGTCAATTTTGTTGACTACCACAAATACAATTCCAATAAACGCAGCTACTATGGCATACGGAACATGAGCGATAAGCTGTGCCGGGAAAACGGGCTGTCCGTTGTCGTTCCGGGTAAGGGCAGCAAGGGAAAAAGCTATGCAGAATATCAAGCGGAAAAGGTCGGTGCAAGTTGGAAAGGCAAGCTGAAAATTACCGTTGATACGCTTATCCCCCAAGTGGCAAGTTTTGAAGAATTGTTGCAGCGGTTACAGGCAGCGGGCTATGAGATAAAGCCGGGAAAATATATCTCCTGCCGCGCTCCGGGACAGGAACGGTTTACCCGCTTAAAAACCCTCGGTGCAGATTATACAGAGGAAGCAATCAAAGAACGGATAGAGGGCAAGCGCACAAAGGCGGCGAAAGCTCCCAAAGAGCAGCGCGGCGTATCGCTGCTTATTGACATTGAAAACAGTATCAAGGCAGCGCAGAGCCGGGGCTATGAACAGTGGGCGAAAATCCATAATCTGAAACTGGCTGCAAAGACTATGAATTTCTTGACAGAACATAAGATTGAGCAGTACGCAGATTTAGTCAGCCGGATTGAGGAAGTAAATGCGGAAAATGAAAAGACAGCAGACGCATTAAAGAGCGTGGAGAAACGTCTTGCAAACATGGCGGTGCTGATGAAGCACGTTACCACCTACCAAAAGACAAAACCTGTCTATGAAGCATACCGCAGGGCAAAGGATAAGGACGCATACCGGGCAAAGCAGGAAAGCAGTCTGATACTCCATGAAGCAGCGGCAAAGGCACTAAAAACGGCGGGCGTTTCCAAGCTCCCGAATGTCGCCGCGCTACAAGTAGACTATGAAAAGCTCCGGGAACAGAAAGAAGCCCTTTACGCGGACTATGGCAAACTGAAAAAACAGGTCAAAGAGTACGACGTTATCAAACAGAACATAGACAGCATTTTACGGCAGCCAAGAGAGCCGGAACGGGAAAAAGGGAAAGAACGCGGGGAGTAGTTTTGTTCATACTTGTGTGATATAATAGTTCCTATCAAAGACAGTAGCCACATACTAAAGTGATACATTTTCAGCAAAGGAAGTGTCAGAAAATGGAACAGGAAATGCCGGACTATGAAACGATATGCGCTGCCGTTGTGGGCGAAAAATGGGCGTTGGAAAAGGTGCTTGATTGTTACGGCGACGAAATCAACCGCCTTGCAATGGTAAAAAAGTGTCAGCCGGACGGGACTATCAAAGAGGAAATCGACGAAGATTTACGGCAAACACTCATAATGAAACTGTTAGAAGCTATCCCACAATTTCCAATGGAAAAGGAGTGATACCATGACACGCGGAGAAATTTGGAAAGACTTTTTCAAGAGAAACGTTTTGCCCGCCGTTATTGCATTGTTTTTATTCTTCATGTTCAAGAACATCTTTACAGAGGACGGGTAGACCAATTACTTTTATGTATGGCTGTGCTGCGGTATCCCCTTTGGCATTCGCCGTATGTTCGTATGGCTTGTACCGCATGGATATGACATAGCTGGAACGGTGGGTATCGTTGCCATTAACTTCATTTTGGACGGCATTATCGGCGGGGGCATTTTAATATGGCGGCCTTTTCTTTCTTTCGGGGATATCCCCCCTATGATCTGTCTCTTTTACACAACTCCGAGGCCACGAGACCTCTCTCCATCCCGCTTTCCGGCCTCTTGTTTTGAAAAAAAAAACAGCACCACGTCTCACCCATGTCTCCTAGCCTCCGCACCAAGCGCATCATGCGGCTGCGCA
>NZ_JAFREK010000071.1:0-6910 GCF_017377535.1 Faecalibacterium sp. Marseille-Q4137 | reverse complement strand
ATGAAGTCCTGCAAGGCAAATACCCGTATGTGCTGACCACGCACATTGACAAGGGGCACGTCCATAACCACGTCATCTTTTGTGCCGTGGACATGGTGAACCAACGAAAGTATGTTTCCAACCGACAGAGTTATGCCTACATCCGGCGCACCAGCGACCGGCTGTGCAAGGAACATGGTCTGTCTGTGGTGATGCCCGGTCAAGACCGGGGCAAAAGCTATGCCGAGTGGGATGCACACCGCAAGGGCACGAGCTGGAAGGCGAAGCTGAAAGCTGCCATAGATGCAGCCATCCCGCAGGCCAAGGATTTTGACGATTTTCTGCGGCTCCTGCAGGAGCAAAGCTATGAGGTCAAGAGGGGCAAGTATGTGTCGTTCCGTGCGCCCGGACAGGAACGGTTCACCCGCTGCAAAACGCTAGGAGAAGTCTACACCGAGGAAGCCATCACCGAGCGCATCAAAGGGCGGTTCGTGGAGCGGAAGCCCAAAGAAAACCACAAAATTTCGCTGCGGATTGATTTGGAGAATAGCATCAAGGCCCAGCAGTCCGCAGGGTATGAGAAGTGGGCAAAACTCCACAATCTGAAACAGGCTGCCCGGACGCTGAACTTTCTGACGGAGCATGAAATTGATAGTTACCCGGATTTGGAAAGCCGGGTGGCCGAGATCACCGCCGCCAGCACCGAAGCTGCCGCCGCATTGAAAGCAGCAGAGCGCCGGCTTGCAGAAATGGCCGTGCTGATAAAGGATGTAACCACCTGTAAGGAACTGCACCCACTGTTGCAGGAGTATCAGCGGGCTGCTGACAAAAAGCAGTTCCGACGTAAGCATGAAGGAACCTTGATTCTCTATGAAGCAGCGGCGAAAGCTCTAAAAGAGCAGGGCTTTCAAAAGCTGCCCGACCTCTACGCCCTGAAAAACGAGTATAAGCAACTGGCCGAGCAGAAAGACCAGATGCAGCGGCAGTACAATGATGCCAAACGCCAGATGCAGGAGTATGGTATCATCAAACAAAATGTGGACGGCATCCTGCGGACAACACCGGGAAAAGAGCGGATGCAGGAACGGTAAGCTGCGCAAGTTTTCCTCGCAATCGGCTGACAGTTCAGACAATATCTGCTATAATTAAAACAATGATTCTTAGAAAAAATCCTCAGTTGGAAAGGAGATTTTTCAAATGGACAGCAACCTCATTCCGTATCAGCCTGTAATCTCCGATATTAAAAATTTGATTGCCGCAGGCCAGAATGTTGCCTATAATGCAGCTAACCGCGCAATGATTATGACCTACTGGAACATTGGAAAGCGCATTGTTGAAGAGGAACAGAGCGGTGCCGAGCGTGCAGAGTATGGCAAACGGCTGATTTCGATTCTGTCTGATGAACTTACGAAAGAGTTTGGAAGCAATTATTCTGGTAGAAGTCTCCGATACTACCGAAAATTTTATTTGTGCTTTCCTGACTTTGAGATTTGGAACACGCGTGTTCCAAATCTCAACTGGTCACATTTTCGTGCGTTGTTACGTGTTCCTGACGAAGATGCCCGTGTTTGGTATATGAATGAAGCTGCCAATGAAAATTGGAGTGTTCGTACCCTTGACCGTAATATTGGCACACAGTATTATTATCGGCTGCTCCATTCTCCGAAAAAAGAAGCCGTCATTGCAGAAATGAAAGAGAAAACGGCAGCAGAACCCAAGCATCAGTTTGAACTTCTCAAAAGTCCCATCGTGGCAGAATTTTTAGGCTTTCGCACCGAAGATTCCTTTGCAGAGTCCGATTTGGAGTCTGCAATTCTTTCTCACATCCGGGACTTCCTCATGGAAATGGGAAAGGGATTTGCTTTCGTGGCCCGGCAGCAGCATATTGTGACCGATACGGAAGATTACTACATCGACCTTGTGTTTTACAACATCGAACTGAAATGCTATGTTCTGATTGACTTGAAAATGGGGACGATCACCCATCAAGATGTCGGCCAGATTGATATGTATGTTCGGATGTACGATGAACTCAAATGCAAAGAGGGTGACAACCCCACGATCGGCATTCTGCTGTGTGGCGAAACCAGCGAGGACATCGCGCGATACTCCGTCCTGCATGATAACGACCATCTGTTCATGTCGAAGTATCTGACTTACCTGCCCACTAAAGAACAGCTGCGGGTTGAAATTGAGCGGCAGAAAAATATTTTCTATATGCAACATCCGAAGTTGGATGATACGGATAATTGCTAATTATCGGTGTTGCCTTAGAAACATATTGTAGTGTAATTTGTAAAGGAAGTTTTTTCGATGGACTGGCTGGAAGCTTCAAAAGTATCATATTATAAAAATGATGAAGTCCAAAAAATAATTGATGACATCAATCAACGAACTAATTCACAGATGCGCTGCTGTAGACGTGAATTTGTATGCTTGTTCTACGATTTTATTTGGAATTCTCCTTCTTGCTATTGGGACAATGATGTCTGTACACACTTTTCAAGTCGATTGACTACAATAGTTTCCCAGCACCCAGACATTATTATATCTGAAAGCATGATAGAGCACTTCCTTAGTGTTTGTAGTACATATTCTCAAATTACAAGTATCATAAATGATTTGGATTCAATCAATGAAAGCGATTCAATAAAAAACCGATTATACCGTATTCCAACGTACACATCTATTGTTGAAGGTTGTCTAACAAACTTGTTTCGGTTTACAGTTTTACTAATTGATCAGTTTTCGGTACAAAACTATTCTGCACAAAGGAAACTTGAACCGCTGCGCACAGTTCTAATTAAAAATGGTTTTAGCAATGGCATCGAATCCGTTGATGTAAAAATCCGAAATTCAATCAATCACGGTGGTGTGATTTTTCGAGAGGACGGACGTGTTATTGAATTTCACTATATGGAAAACAGCAAGAGCCTATCGAAAGAGTTGACGGTCTATGAATTTGATGATCTAATAAATAAAATGTACGACATAACGAGTGCAGTATTGTTAAGTGTTTGTCTTTTTCTAAACGAACACTGGGACAAAATATCCGTTAATATGTCTCAAAAAACATTTGTTTCCTTTGCACTTCTGAGCATGAAATTGAGTGTTCCCTCTATTCGGTGCCAATTTATATCAGACACAGCTAGCAGTAAACAACTCAATGCGGATTTTTACATTGTTGAAACTGATAGAACCTTTATTGTTGAAACAGCTCTAAAAATTTCTTTAATGATCTACAGTGCTTATCCTGACTATGACCAATATTATTTGAGCTTTAGCAGTGAACGATTGCAAAAAAGTTGGATTCGTTTTACAAATTCAGAACTAGCTCATGCTATTGTTACAGGGGATTTTGCAGGTATTGTAAAATCTGCCGCGAATCGTGGTGACATAATGGTTTTTGCTCCGTCTATAGAAAATGTGGACTTGCACGAAATAAAATACTTTCGTTTTCCTAACTATGTGTCGGATAAGTTTATTATCAATAAAATAGAGGATGCAAGTCTTGAAGATAGAAAAAGACTTAAATGTCACTTGTTTATTGGAGATACACAAGATAAGCAAGAAATTCTCAAAATTATTAAAGATGCTATTGACTGGCTGAACACCTTAAAAAATGTAGATTCACCTACTATTCATAGAAAAAATGGCAGTATGGAAGCGGATGCACTCTACATAAATGTATATAAACATGATACAAGACACTCCAAGGCTCTCCATCCTGCAAATGAAAACTTCGTTTGCTTTGTCGATTATAATAAATTAGGAACAACTACTTTAGTTCATGGTGGTATTTTCCAAAAATTTTGGAATCAGCTATACCATGAGAAAACAGGGCTTCTTAATATTGCTTGGCGTGAGAAAAAATATGTAGTACGAAGAATTGTAAAAATTTCTGCTAATGCACCCTGTCCATGCGGGAGCGGAAAGAAATTCAAAAAATGTTGTCGAGAAAAGAATATTTTTGACTAGGAGAGTGTTATGAGCAATGATTTAGAAAACTTGAAAGCACTAGAAAAAAGTATTTAAAAACAGCCGGACACAGCGGCCGCAAGGCCACCGTGTCCGGCTATTTCTGTACCGACAATGACACATTACTTTGATTGAAAATAATGCGCCGTTGTCAAGCTGGCAGGATTATTCACCTGCAAAGTCAAACCTCTGTCCGTCAAAGTCCGCATCAGTCATTTGCTCCAACTTTGCAATGGTGCCATCTGCCAGCCGCCGCATTTCCGTGTCCATATCCGGCAGAGCGGTCAGCATTCGCGCCATCGTGCGGCGGCGGTCAGAAGTGTGGTACATACAAATCAAATTTTCTTCTTCTACGCTGAAATTCATGGTTAAACCTCCATTTCGTGTTGTTTGCTGCGGGCCGCTGCCTTTATCGGGTTGGCGGCCTGCTTTGTTTCGGAAAGCTGCTTGCGAACGGAAGCACGGGGCTTGCGAATGTTCTTATCTCGGTTCTCGTTTTTGTCAATCAGAGCGTAAATACCAAAACGGTCTTTCATACTGGATAGGTGCAGGGACTTATACGGCAGCATGGCAAGCAACTGGTCCATGTCCCGGCTGGATGCCAGTTTGGTGAAGTAGGGCGATACCTCCACCATAAAATGATTTTTGTCCGGGCTGTTGGGAGCAGCCAGCCGCTTCATATTTGCCGCGATACGCTGCGCCTCGGCCTCGATCAGCCCAGTGTGCAGTGCCGCAAGATGTTCTTTGAAATCACCGGGCCGTGCCGGTTCTCGACTGCGCTGCTCCTGCCGGATGGCCGCTTGTAGAAGTTCCGGGTCACGGGGCTGCATTTCATACCGCACGAACTCTCCAAAATATTTGTCCGAGCGGCTGTTGAAATGCTCTTTGGGGCCAATTTCCCGCATCCCACTTTCGTAGATCAGGCGATTGGCACCCACAGGCAGAGCGGCATCCCGGATATGCTGGAAATGCTGCTGGTAGTCCAGTTCATACAGATTGCCTTGCACGGTTCCATTGGCCGCACCGGTCAACTCCACCGCATAGGCAAAAATCCTGTCATGGGTCTGTTCACCGCAAAATTTCCATGTATTGTAGGCTTGGGTATCTTTGAGCAACACATCCCGTTCCCGGAAACAGAATGTTCCAGAGGGCCGGGACAGCCACAAAAGCAGCTTATCTTTCGGCTGGTCGCTGCGGGCGGCCTCCCGCAGCATTTTGATGTCATAGGCAAAATCGCTCTGATAGTATGCGGTGTTCTGGTGCATAATGGCTTCCAGCGCAGCGATCAAGTCCATATTTTCAAATTTTTGCACGGTTTACACCTCCAATTCTTTTGTCTTTTCCCGTGGCGGTGTTTGTTTGCTCTGCTCTTTTTTCGCGGCATCCAGCTGTGCCCGGATTTTCGGCTTGGCTGTGCGGGACTTCTTGGCTTTTGGTGCCTTTTCCTCGGCCTTGACTGCGGCGGCAAGGTCTGTCAGAGAAATTTGTTCTCCGGCTTTTGCTTTTGCTTTTGCCTCCAATTCGCCCAGAGAGGGTGCGTTGTTCAACACACCATCAATCATATTTTCGTTTTGTTCCGTGGAAAGTTCTGCGGTGCGCAGCGGATTTTCTCGCAAGAACTCCGGCACCTGCTGGAAGCCCACACTGTCGCAGTAGTGGGCGGTGTCCTGCCCATTCTGGTGCAGCACCACCACATCCGAAACAGACAGCGAGTGTCCCTTGAAATCTGCCGGATAGTCCACATTGAATGTGCGGTAGATGTCCTCCAACGTGGTGCCAGCAGTCAGCGGCGCGGCGTATACTTCCGTATAGTTGGCCTTGTCCACGGTCAAACCGGCAGCCTGCAGGCGGTCGTAAGGTTCAAAACGGTAAACGCGGGTGGAATCTTCATTGCGCAGCTGGTAGATGGAAAAGCTATCTTGCTGCGGTGCCTCAAAGTCTGCCGCCGCGTATTCCTCTACGGTCATTCCGGCATCGGCCGCTTTCTGCTCGATCTCGGCCTGCACCTGTGCCTTGTAATCCTGCAAGCTCTGGTCAAAGTCAGCCAGCTTGGGCGGTTCCGGCAAGTTATACTGGCCTTGGTTGAGCATCGAGCGGCAGTCCTGCACATAGGCCACAACCGCAGTGTAATAGGAAGTCTGTTCCGGCAAAATATTCTGTCCTTCCCGCAAAGCGGTGGTGGCCGTCTGCTCCATAGCGGAAAGATTGCAGTGCTGTTTAAGGTACGGAATAAACTCGGTCAGCAGCATTTCCCGCTCTGCCTTGTCCTGTTCCCACGCTTCCGGGCCTTTGTTGTGCAGAACAAAATTCTTCCAGTTTTCATCTTTGGCGTAGTATTCGTGGTAGTTCTGGATGTGCTGAACCAAAGAGCCCTCTCCGTCACCAAAATCCTGCCGTCCCTCGTAGTTGTCGGGCTGGCCGTTCAGGGTAAAATCAATACGGAATGCGGTCTTGTCGTACCAGCCGCCCGTGTAGCCGTCCTTTTCCCGGTCTGTGTGCTGGGCGGTGTCCAGTTCTTCAAAAAAGCGGTTTGCCACAGACAGCGGCATGATTTCGCCGTCCTGCAGCTTGTCGCTTTCGCTCCAAAGAATCGTGACCGTAGGCTCTGCGGCAGGGTCTGGAATTTTAACGGGTTCGGGAATTTCGTTGGCCTTTTCTGCGGTCTCTTGGAACGCAGCCAGCTTATCGCCCAATAGGACTTCTGACACTGCGGCTGTCTGCCCCAGCAGATTAAGTGCTTCCTGCCCGGCATCTGGCAGGGTCAGACCGGGCGCGTCCAGCTGGCCTCCGTCCAGAGCCTTTTTGTCCGCATCATACAGTGTATAGTCATAGCCGGAATCACAGGTCTGGATAAACAGGGTACTGCCGTTGTCCAGCGCAAATGCGGCTTCCTGTGCGGCGGAAAGGTCTGCTTCCCGCTGCTGGCGCAGTTCTGCCAGATGTTCGTCCAGCG
>NZ_JAFREK010000070.1:0-6996 GCF_017377535.1 Faecalibacterium sp. Marseille-Q4137 | reverse complement strand
TCATAATACTGTATTAAAAGATTTTCCTCTTTTCTGCCCTAAATGCAAATTGACGCATATCATTGATGTAGAAAAATTAGAGATTGTAATCAAAAATACAGAAAAACAAACTTTTATTATTTAGAAGAAAGGATATAAAAATGAAACGTTTACCTAAATATACGCCTGCGGAAGTACGGAATGATCCATACGGATTTACTTACAAAGAAATGTCGGAAGTTATTGGCGAGAATGAAGCAAAAGCCTTATATGAAGAATTATATAAGCAATTACCACGCAAAAAAAATCTATCAATGTTGGTAAAAAATATTTGCAAAAGCAGTGATACTGAAAAGTATGTTTACGAACTGAAAGACAACAAATACATTGAAACGGTTTTTATCAAGCGGCGAGATGGTGGAACTGTTTGCGTGAGCACACAAGTCGGTTGTCCTGTTGGTTGTATTTTTTGTGAGTCCGGGCGAAATGGCTTTGTTCGTAATCTAACATCGTCAGAAATCGTACAACAGATTATATTGTTGCGTCGAAAAGTAAACCGTATCGTTTTTATGGGTATGGGAGAGCCTTTATTCAATTATGACAACTTGATAAAAGCAATCCATATTCTCCGAGATAGATATGGGCTCAACTTTCCAACCGACGGCATTACCATATCAACAGTTGGTCCGGTTGATCAATTAAAAAAATTGCGCGAGGAACATCTTAAAATTCAGTTGACAATATCTTTACACGCAGCAACACAATCTGCAAGAAATCGTATTATTCCTCACATGCGCATATATGCTATTGAAGATGTTGTTAAGCAAGCCTTATCCTATTCTGAAAGGCATAATCGCAAAATTGTCTTTGCGTATTTGCTTTTACCGGGTATAAATGACCGGCCCTCAGATGTAAGACAACTTGCAAAATGGTTTCGGGGCAAAAAAGTTATGATTAACGTGTTACAATACAACCCAACAAGCAATTCAAGAATTAAAGCACCACAGAAACGGGAAATAGTTGCATTCAAACATCAATTAGAGCAAGCAGGACTTGAAGTTACTATGAGAGTTTCTCATGGCAGAGAGATTAACGCGGCTTGTGGACAGTTAGCTAACACATATAATAAATTCAAAAAAAAATGATTAAAAGTGCCAGACGCATAGACGCAGAGCCGATAACGCATTAGGTCAAAAAACCTATGTGTTATCGGCTTTTTTATTTAATATTGCGCAAAAGCCGCTGTTCCCTATTATAGAATGGATTGCGGGTAGTGTATTAAAGTCGCCCTTTTTTAAGGATACGGCGGTATCGGGGAGGTATCGCCGTGTCCATTTTTATTTACTGTAACCCGCCTAATGCTTTGCGGTCAAAAAAAGCTATGCTCCGCAAGCGGGATATTCCGGCTATGAATGTGAACTGTCAATACATTTAGCTACTGCTTACATTTCCTTTGCGCCCGTCCGCGTCTTGCGGACGGGCGCATTTTGCTTTTTTCAACTTTTTTCTGAAAAGCGCACTCAAGAGCCATCTCCCGAACGGGTACGGAGCGAAAGGGGCAGAGAGGACAAGCCCTTAACTCCCGTCCTCTACTCCACGCGGGAAGGAGGTGAACTCTATGGAGCTATCTTCTTCCGACAAGGAAAGAATACAACATCAGTACGACGCATTAGCAAAGAAAACTTTGGTCGGCGAAGCGAAAAGCCACCGCCGCACTCTTGCGAAACGCGCAGCACGCGAAGTTACTTTTTCGGATTTGAGCGAAAGCGAACTCGCGCAGCTTTTCACAACGGACGAATACGAAAGCGATTATTTCCGTTTTCAAGTGTCCGGCTTTGATGTACTCGTCAAAAATGAACTGCTTGCCGAAGCCCTTAACGCTTTGCCCGAAAGGAAACGCGACATTATCCTTTTGTCCTACTTCTTGGATATGAGCGACGCGGAAATTGGCGAACTGCTGAATGTTGTACGCACGACGGTTTTCCGGCACAGGAAATCCGCGCTTGCGAAAATCAAACAGTATTTGGAGGGAAAAGCAGATGATGAATACCGTTAGGAAGTCTGAAAATCTGTTGCCGTTCCCTGTCATTTCCGCAGCGGCAAACGGCGACACAACCGCCATGTGCGCGATCTTGAAGCACTACGAGGGTTACATAGCGAAACTTTGTACCCGCACGCTGAAAGACGACGCGGGCAATACCTATTCCTATGTGGACGAGGAAATGCGTAACAGGCTGCAAGTGCGCCTTATTACCCGCACCCTTGCTTTTCATGTAGGATAATCTTTTAGCCCATGCGGGGAGCGTGTCCCCTTTCCACGCTTCCCGTTATGGGCTATTTGTCGTTCCGCAAAAGCATATCCGCTGTTGATGTGCTTTTGCAGGCCGACAAAGCCTATTGTTCTTTGACAAAGAAAGCGGCCTTTGGTGCGCAGCATAACAGGCAAACGGGTACATTCCGTCTGTACCGAGCCAGTCGGCGGGTACGCCATGACAGCTTTTCCCCATAGGGGAAAAGCCGAGCGAGAACTACCGCGCCGTAAAACAGGTTTAGCAGCTTGTGGGCGACGACATACAAGGCAGCACAATGATACTCCCGCGTTGAACACCCTCAAAGTATTGCGCGGCGCACCCATAAGCATGGGCCGGGGTGAAACTCCCGTGAGGTTGCAGCTAACAACCGCCCGTTTTTGCCTTTTGACGAATATAGTTTATCCATACAGGAAAAGGAGGTTTTTCTAATGGATAAAAAACAGACAATTACAACCGAACGCAAAATAGGGAAAATCACCTATCTTGTTCAAGCGTTGCCGAGTGAAAAGGCAACCGATACAATCCATAAAAAGATTGAGAAACTCATTGTAAAGGATTTGCAGAAAAAGCCCGGAAATCCGGGATTTTTAGCGTCCGAGTAGTGCATTAGGCGGCGGGATATGGTATAATGATAGCAACACATTATACCTGTTTATTCGGCTGTCGGAAAGGAGGACTAATGTTACAGTCGAATAAAATCACCGCCCTTTACTGCCGTTTAAGTCAAGAGGATATGCAAGCCGGAGAAAGCGGAAGCATACAGCACCAAAAAATGATACTTCAACGCTATGCGGACGAACACCATTTTTTGAACACAAAGTTTTTTGTGGACGACGGATTTTCCAGCGTGAGTTTTGAGCGCGAGGGGCTGCAAGCGATGTTGCAGGAAGTGGAAGCCGGACGAGTGGCGACGGTCATTACCAAAGACCTTTCCCGTCTTGGCAGAAACTATCTGAAAACGGGCGAACTCATAGAGATTGTATTTCCCGAAAACGGAGTACGCTATATCGCGATCAACGACGGAGTTGACACAGCGCGGGAGGATAACGAGTTTACCCCCTTGCGGAACTGGTTTAACGAGTTTTACGCCCGCGACACAAGCAAGAAAATCCGCGCAGTTAAACAGGCACAGGCGCAAAAAGGCGAGCGCGTCAACGGGGAATATCCATACGGCTATATCCCAGACCCGAACAACCGCCACCACCTTATACCCGACCCGGAAACCGCGCCGATTGTCAAACAGGTTTTCGCTATGTTTGTTAGCGGCGTGCGTATGTGCGAAATCCAAAAATGGCTTGCGGAAAACAAAGTCTTGACGATTGGAGCGTTGCGCTATCAGCGTACAGGACAGGCGCGGTATCAGCGGGCAATGATCGCCCCCTATACTTGGCCGGACAAAACGCTCTATGACATATTAGCAAGGCAGGAATATTTAGGGCATACCATAACCGCGAAAACTCACAAGGTATCCTACAAGTCGAAAAAGACCCGGAAGAACGAAGAAGAACAACGCTATTTCTTCCCAAACACCCATGAGCCGCTTGTTGACGAGGAAACCTTTGAACTTGCGCAAAAGCGGATTGCTACCCGCCACCGCCCGACAAAAGCAGCGGAGATTGATATTTTTTCCGGCTTGCTGTTTTGCGCTGGTTGCAGACATAAGATGTATTACCAACAGGGCGTAAATATCGAGCCGCGCAAGTTTTCCTATTCTTGCGGCGCATGGCGCAACAGGGCAAGGACAGGCAGCGAGTGTACCTCTCATTATATCCGCAAAAACGTACTTCTTGATTTAGTGCTGGAAGATATGCGGCGGGTTTTGCGGTATGTTAAGGAACACGAACAGGACTTTATCTGTAAAGCTACCGAGTACGGCGACATGGAAGCGAGAAAGGCATTAGCGCAGCAGCAAAAGGAACTTTTCAAAGCACAGGCGCGTATGACCGAACTTGACACGCTTTTCCGCAAGCTGTATGAGGACAACGCATTAGGCAGACTGACAGATGAACGGTTTGTGTTTCTAACTTCCGGCTATGAGGACGAAAAGAAATCCCTTGCCGCAAGGATAGACGAGTTACAACAGCAGATCGCAACCGTTACCGAGCGAAAAAGGGATATATCAAGGTTTATTCAGATTGTCGGGAAATACAGCGACATACAGGAATTGACCTATGAAAACGTCCATGAGTTTATCGACCGTATTTTGATACATGAATTAGACCGGGAAACCAACACCCGGAAAATCGAAATCCATTATAGCTTTGTCGGACAGGTTGATACCGAGCAGGAGCCGACGCAAGTTGTCAACCATGACCGCCGCAACATGGTAGATGTAAAAAGTATCGCTATCTAACCCCAGCAAATTGCGTACCAGAGATACCATCATCCGTGAAGTGGATGCAGTTGGTAAAACCGTGCTGTTCGGCGTAGTCCTCCAGTATTCGCTTCTGGTTGGAGATTGAGTTCGATTCGCCCTGAAGCTCGTCATCGTGGCTCAGGCGTTCGTAGAGCGCAGGATAGCGTTCGGATTTCCTTGCCACAACTATCACATCCTTTCGTAAAATTTTGCCAGATAGCCTTTTAATGTAGCTCGATTCGGGTTGAATCAAGCTGTATTAAAATTCTGTCTGTATTATGTAACACCGGCAGCCAGCTTATAAAGTTTGTACTGCCGCCCGGCAAAGCTGTTGGGCTTCTTTTTTGCCAGTTCTTCAAACAGCAGATCCACCGGATTCTGGTATTCCTCGTCGTCCTCCAGCACCTGCATGGTGTTAAGCATTTCCAGCAGGGTGGCGAAATTTTGCTCCTCCACCGGGGCTTCATAATGCAGATAGGCAATCAGGGCGGTCAGCAAAAGACGTTCACTTTTCTCCCAGAATGGGTCCCCGCCGGACCCTTCGCCCTTGGTGTTGGTCATCAGGGTTGTGACCAGTTTCAGAATGTCCTTTTCGCTGTGGACATAGGCGAAGGGGTTATAGTGCATCGACTTTTTGAAGTTGATGGTGTTCAGGATTTTCAGCTTGTAACCGTTTTTCAGAAGTGCGTTCCCGCACTCGACCACGATACTACCTTTCGGGTCAGTGACCACATAGGAACTATGACATTGTAAAAGGTTGGGCTTGAGCCAAAACCGGGTCTTGCCGCTGCCGGAACCACCCACCACCAGCACGTTTTTATTTCGGGCATTCTTGGGGTCAGGCGGACGGTTGCTCATCATCAGCCGTTCCGTTTTGGTCAGGATGATGTTGTCGGCAAATTTCGGAGCCATGAACGGCTCAATATCCTTGGCGGTGCCCCACCGGGCAGAGCCGTACTCCATGCCGTGGCGGTACTTCTTGGCGTTTTTTCCACGCAGATAGACCGCCAGCCGTAACCCTGCACCGCAGCACAAGCCCACCAGAATATCAAGCGGATGCAGGCTGGGCAGAGGGTTTGCAAATGCCATCGGGAAGGTGCCCATCATCGCCATGATCTTATCGCCCAGCTCCTTGCCCTCGGCAAGCCGCCATGCTTCGCCAAAGTTGGTTGCCACCAGCCCCAGCAAAATATAGGGCAGGTACAGTGCCAGCAGCTTTGTCAGCTTTTTCGTGGTCACAGTCCACGCTCCTGTTCCTTGTGCCGGACTTTACCGGGGAGTTCTGCCGCCGCCTGCACCAGTTCATGCAGTTTTGCCAGCACTGAGGGACGTTTGTCCTTGTTCAGCAGGGATGCCGAATATTCCTTGAACGCCGAGTGAAAGACTTCTGCATCCGGGGCTTTGAAAAAAACCAGATACCGGGGCGGCACTTCAGAGCTGTCCTTGCGGATGGCGTAGTCGATGCCGTACTTTTTGGCATACCGCTCTAAGCCACGGATGCCAGTCTTGCTGATCTCCACGCTGGACACACCCCGGTTTTGCCGCAGAAGGGTGCGGACGCTTTGCTTACCTTGGGATGCTTTGGACTGGTACAGCCGAAACGCCGCTTTTACTGCCCGCAGGACGGTCCGGGCGGACAGCTTTGTGGTGGAGATCATCAGGTTGAAGGATTTCTGTTCGATTTCTTCCTGCACTGCCATCACCTCCCGTGCAGCAGGGTGCTTTTAATCCTCCTGCCTGGCACGGGCAGCGTTCAGCAGAGCCGCCACGAAAAAGCCGAAAAAGGCACCTGCTTCAAAAAATGCGAAACCGAAAAAAAGTTCAGCATGGCGCACCTCAGTCGATACAGATGCAGGTCAGCTTCTGCCCATCTGCCATCAGGGTGGTGCTGTGGCTTTCCAGATAGGTCTGAAAGCGGTAAATATCCTCCACCGTCAGGGATACGATGGTGCTGTGCCCATCGGTGCGGTAGAAGATGACCGGGCCGGTCAGGTACCGCTTGCCTGCCAGCTTGAGGACCTGCGCCGGATTGTAGCTGATAAACAGCGGCGCACCCTTCACGGTAATCAGGGCATCGCCCTCGTCAAAACAAGGCAGAACAGAGGGGGCATCCTCCTCCATGATAATGGTCAGCTCCATGTCGGGACCGATGGCGGCAAGGTACACATCCTTGCCTGCTGCCTCGGTCAAACAGGATGCCGCCTGCTTCAGCATGGTCAGGATGTTCACATCCACCGTGATCTGCGGGACGTGAGTTGCGGAGTGAAAAGGAATCGTGTTGTTCATAGGCGTTACCTCGTATAATAAAATAGTAGTATTTATAGACCGCTCTCCAGCGGAATGCTACAA
>NZ_JAFREK010000006.1:0-97972 GCF_017377535.1 Faecalibacterium sp. Marseille-Q4137 | reverse complement strand
GTATATCTGCAAAGAACAGGCGAAAGAGAGAAACTGTTCACGCTGTGCGCACAAAACAGCTATCTTTTTTCACAAAAACATGATAGAATAAAATGTATCTGTATCAATAAGGAGCGCACCATGAAGAAACTGACCTCGATGTACAAACGCTACATGTTCCACCCCATTTTATATAAGACCGTGACCCGCACCTCCATTGTGGCCGTGCTGATGCTGCTGTGGCAGCGCTATGTCAGCGATGGCACGTTTACCATCTGGGAGGCCCCGGGCTTTCTGTGCGGCGTGGTGCTGCTCATCTGGGCCTGGGTGGACTATCTGCGGCTGGATGGCGTGACCATCCACCATCTGCTGGAGGAGTTCAAGGGGATGGGCAAGCGGCAGAAAAAGATCCACTCCACCCGCTCCATCATCGACTATGCGGATGAGAAGATCGTCTCCTTTGAGGAGCTGGAACCCCAGGAGCGCACCTATTGCAGCCTGCTCTCCAATCTGGTGCTGGGCCTGCCGCTGGTCGCTGCTGCGCTGATCGCCAGCGCACTGTAAGGGGGCCGCGGCATGGAACAAGAGCACAAACAGCTGGTCATCGGCATTCTGGCCCATGTGGACAGCGGCAAGACCACCCTTTCCGAGGCCCTGCTCTACGGCACCGGCACCATCCGCAAGCTGGGCCGGGTGGACCATAAGGATGCCTTTCTGGACACCGACGCGCTGGAAAAGGCGCGCGGCATTACCATTTTCTCCAAGCAGGCCCTCTTCACGGCGGGCAATACCGATTTTACCCTGCTGGACACCCCGGGCCATGTGGATTTTTCCACGGAGACCGAGCGGACACTGCAGGTGCTGGATTATGCGGTGCTGGTCATCAGCGGCACCGACGGTGTGCAGAGCCATACCGAGACGCTCTGGCGGCTGCTGCGGCGGTACCGCATCCCCACCGTTGTGTTCGTGAACAAGATGGACCTGCCCGGCCCGGGCAGGGAAGCGCTTCTGACCCAGCTGAACCGTCGGCTGGGGGATGGCTTTGTGGATTTTGGGGCAGAGCAGGCCGACCGGGACGAGGCGCTGGCTCTCTGCGATGAGCGGCTGATGGAGACGATGCTGGACCGGGGAATCCTGACCGATACCGATCTCATCCCCGCCATTGCCCGGCGGCATGTGTTTCCCTGCTGGTTTGGCTCAGCCCTGAAGCTGCAGGGGGTGGATGCGCTGGTGGAGGGCCTTGACCGCTATACCCGCCCGGCCCCCGCGCTGGAAGCCTTCGGGGCCAAGGTGTTCAAGGTGAGCCAGGATGAGCAGGGAAACCGCCTGACCTGGCTGCGGGTGACCGGCGGCGCGCTCAAGGTGAAAGCCCAGCTCACCGGAGAGGTCGACGGGGAGCCATGGGCCGAAAAGGCCAACCAGCTGCGGCTCTACTCCGGCGCAAAGTTTACGCTGGCGGAGTGCATCGGCCCCGGCCAGGTGTGCGCCGTTACCGGCCTGACCAAAGCCCGCCCCGGCGAGGGTCTGGGGGCGGAACGGGACAGCGACCTGCCGGTGCTGGAGCCGGTGCTGAGCTATCAGGTGCTGCTGCCCGAGGGCGCAGACGTGCACGCCGCGCTGGGAAAGCTCCATCGGCTAGAAGAGGAGGAGCCCCAGCTCCATGTGGTCTGGAACGAGACCCTGGGCGAGATCCATGTCCAGCTGATGGGTGAGATCCAGCTGGAGGTGCTGAAAAGCCTGCTGGTTGAGCGGTACGGGCTGGAGGTCAGCTTCGGCCCCGGCGGCATCCTGTATAAGGAGACCATCACCGAAGCCATGGAGGGTGTGGGCCACTACGAGCCCCTGCGCCATTATGCGGAAGTCCACCTCAAGCTGGAGCCGCTGCCCCGGGGCAGCGGGATGCAGTTTGCCGCCGACTGCCGGGAAGAGGTGCTGGACAAGAACTGGCAGCGGCTGGTGCTGACGCATCTTGAGGAAAAGCAGCATCTGGGCGTGCTCATCGGGGCACCCCTGACCGATGTGAAGATCACCCTCATTGCGGGCCGCGCCCACCTCAAGCACACCGAGGGCGGCGACTTCCGGCAGGCGACCTACCGCGCCGTCCGGCAGGGCCTGATGATGGCAGACCAGATCCACAAGACCCAGCTGCTGGAGCCGTGGTATGCCTTCCGGCTGGAGCTGCCCTCTGACAACGTGGGACGCGCCATGAACGATATCCAGAATATGGGCGGCAGCTTTGACCCGCCCGAGACCGGAGCCGACGGGGATACCACCCTGCTCACCGGCACCGCACCGGCTTCCACCATGCGCAGCTACCCCATGGAGGTGGTGGGCTACACCCGGGGCAGGGGACACCTGACCTTGACGCTGGACGGCTACCGTCCCTGCCACAATGCAGCAGAGGTCATCGAGGCCGCGGGCTATGAGCCGGAACACGACCTCGACAACCCGGCGGATTCGGTGTTCTGCGCCCACGGGGCCGGATTTGTGGTGCCCTGGGAGCAGGTGCGCAGCCACATGCATGTGGACAGCGGCTGGGGCAAGACTGCAAAGACCGAGGAAGCGGTGCAGGCCCGTCCCCGCCGGATGGCCGCCTATCGTGCTACTTTGGAAGAGGATGCTGAGCTGCTGAAGATCTTTGAACAGACCTATGGGCCCATCAAGCGGGACCCGCTGGCGGCGTTCCGCCCCACCCAGAAGCGGGAACGCCCTGATTTCAACGCCGAGCAGTGGGAGATCCAGCCCGAATACCTGCTGGTGGACGGCTACAACATCATCTTTGCATGGGACGAGCTGAACGCACTCTCCAAAGAGAGCCTGGAAGCGGCCCGCCGCAGGCTGATGGACATCCTCTGCAACTATCAGGGCTTTAAGAAGTGCGTGCTCATCCTTGTGTTTGATGCCTACCGTGTGCCGGGCAGCCCCGGCAGCATAGAGCAGTACCACAATATCCATGTGGTCTACACCCGGGAAGCCGAGACCGCCGATATGTTCATCGAGCGTGTCACCCATGAGATCGGCAAGGGCCGCCGCGTCCGCGTGGCCACCTCCGATGGCATGGAACAGGTCATCATTCTGGGCCATGGTGCCCTCCGTGTCTCTGCCCGCATGTTCCATGAAGAGGTGCAGGAGGCGGAGAAGGAGATCCGGAGGTATTTGCAGGGGGAAGGGTAACATCCTCACCCTCTCAGTCAAAGCCTGCGGCTTTGCCAGCTCCCCCGAAGGGGGAGCCTCTGGCGGAACCACACAGCCTTGCTGTGGGTATTGCCAAGGCCTCTCCCTTTGGGAGAGGTGGCAGCGCATAAGCGCTGACGGAGAGGGCGAGCCACGGCAGGAAAGGAGCAGCAGCCTATGTTTAGCACGACCTCAGAATATGTTTGGCAAAAGATCCAGCCCCGCCCCCGGGATGCGCATAAGGGGACTTTTGGCTCCGTGCTGGTGGTGGCGGGCAGTGCGTCCTACCGGGGCGCGGCGGCGCTGGCCGTGGAAGGTGCCCTGCGCACCGGGGCCGGCATCGTTACGCTGGCAAGTGTGGAGCCGGTGCTGGCGGCTGTGGCCGCCCGCCTGCCGGAGTGCTGCCTCTGCCCCTGCGAAGCGGGGGCCGAGGGCGGCATCTCGCCCCAGAATATCGACCGCATCCGGCGGCAGAAGGCCTCTGTCCTGCTGGCGGGCCCCGGGCTGGGTTATACGGCCCAGAGCGCGGCCCGTGCCGCCGAGACCCGGGCACTGGTAAAAATGCTCCTGCCCGGCTTTTCCGGCAGTGCAGTGCTGGATGCGGACAGCCTGAACGCCGCCGCTGACCTGCTCCAAACGGAAAAAATGCCTCACCCTCAAGGAGAACTGATTTTAATGCCCCACCCCGGCGAGATGGCCCGGCTGACCGGACACTCTGCGGCAGAGATCAACGCGGACCGGGAAGGCACGGCGCTGCGCTATGCGAAAGCATGGAATGCTGTGGTGGTGCTGAAGGGAGCGCACACCGTCATTGCAGGGCCGGATGGCCGCTGTGCGGTCAATCCCACCGGCAACCCGGGGCTTTCCCGGGGCGGCAGCGGGGATGTGCTGGCGGGTATGACCAGCGCCCTGCTGGCCTGCGGTCTGCCTGCCTTTGAGGCCGCTGCCTGTGCCGTTTATCTCCATGGTGCAGCTGCCGACCGTGCCGCTGCCCTGCACGGGGAAACCGGGATGCTCCCGCATGATCTGCTGGATGCGCTGGGGACCCTGTTTGCCGAAAACGGGCGCTGAGCAAGGGGACGATCCCATCAAAAAAAGAAACGCTTCCTTTCCGCTGGATTTGTGTTATACTGGAGCTATCCAAAACACAACGATCTGCCGGAAAGGAAGCGTTTCTTTTATGGTTCCTGCACTGGAAAAAATCATTGCCGAGAGCGACCGCATCGTCTTTTTTGGCGGCGCGGGGGTCTCCACCGAAAGCGGCATCCCCGATTTCCGCAGCGTGGACGGCCTGTACCACCAGAAGTACGATTACCCGCCCGAGACCATCCTGAGCCATACCTTCTGGGAGGAGAACCCCGAGGAGTTCTACCGGTTCTACCGGGATAAGCTCATTGTGAAGGGGGCAAAGCCCAACGCTGCCCACCTGCGGCTGGCAAAGCTGGAGCGGGAGGGCAGGCTGAAGGCCATCGTCACCCAGAACATCGACGGCCTGCATCAGGCGGCTGGCTCCAAGACCGTTTACGAGCTCCACGGCAGCACCCTGCGCAACTACTGCGTGAAGTGCGGCGCGTTCTACGATGTGGACTTCGTTGCCAACAGTACCGGCGTGCCCCGCTGCCCCAAGTGCGGCGGCATCGTCAAGCCGGATGTCGTCCTGTACGAGGAAGGGCTGGACGAGGAAGTGCTCTCCGGGGCCGTGTCTGCCATCCGTAAGGCGGATACTCTCATCATCGGC
Organism: Faecalibacterium sp. Marseille-Q4137; assembly: GCF_017377535.1. Taxonomy (NCBI): domain Bacteria; kingdom Bacillati; phylum Bacillota; class Clostridia; order Eubacteriales; family Oscillospiraceae; genus Faecalibacterium; species Faecalibacterium sp. Marseille-Q4137. Next base: position 93,081 of record NZ_JAFREK010000006.1, on the reverse strand, counting down.
GGCACCAGTCTGGTGGTCTACCCGGCGGCGGGGCTCATCCGGTACTTCCGGGGCCGCCATTTGGTGGTCATCAACATGCAGCCCACCGGGGCCGATGCGCAGGCAGACCTGTGCATTGCCAAGCCCATCGGTCAGGTGCTGAGCGAGGACGTATTGTTGGAGGACTGAGATGAAAGCTGTCATTCTGGAAAGCTATGTCATGGAGGAAGGCGACCTCGACTGGTCGGGGGTAAAGGCATTGGTGCCCGATACCACCAGCTATGTCCGCACGGCCTACGAGGAGATCGCCCCCCGCATTGGAGATGCGGACATCGTTCTGCTGAACAAGTGCCGCATGGATGAGAAGATCTTACAGCAGTGCCCGAACCTGAAATGGGTGGGCATCATCGCCACGGGCACCGACAACCTGGATCTGGAAGCCTGCCGCCGCCACGGCGTTGCAGTGGCCAATGTGCCGGGCTATTCTACCTACAGCGTGGCCCAGATGACCTTCAGCCTGCTGCTGGCCATCTGCCAGTGCGCGGAGCGCTACAACCGTGCCGTCAAGCAGGGATGCTGGCAGCTGGATATCCCGGAGAGCATCGGCCTGCTGCCCCAGATGGAGCTCTACGGCAAGACCTATGGCGTTTACGGCTATGGCAGCATCGGGCGGCAGTCGGCCCGCATTGCCAGAGCCTTTGGCATGGAGGTGCTGGTCTGCACCCGCACCGTCCGGCCCGAATACGCCGCCGACGGTGTGGAGTTCGTGGATTATGATACCCTGCTGAGGCGGTGCGATATCCTCAGCCTGCACTGCCCGGCCACGCCCCAGACCCGGGGCCTTGTCAACGCGGAGGCGCTGGCGAAGATGAAGCCCGGGGCCATTCTGCTCAACACGGCCCGGGGCGCGCTGGTGGATGAGGAGGCCGTGGCAGCGGCCCTCCACAGCGGTCAGCTGGGCTTTTACGGGGCCGATGCCTTTGTCACCGAGCCTCTGCCTCAGGAAAGCCCCCTGCGGGCAGAACCCCACGCTATCCTCACACCGCACATTGCGTGGACGACCCGGGAGGCTTTGCAGAACCTGATGGACATTACCACCCGGAACCTGTGCACCTGGCTGGAAGGAAACGGCGAGCACATCGTCAACAGATAAAAAGGAGAGATGAATCATGCAGGCAACCATTCACAACGAATTCCTGACCCTGACCGTGGATACCCATGGTGCCGAAGCAGTCAGCCTGAAAAATGCCGCCGGGCAGGAGATGCTCTGGCAGGCCGACCCGGCTGTCTGGAAGCGCCACGCCCCCATCCTTTTCCCCTGGACGGGCAAGCTGACCGGCGGGGCCTTTACCCATAAGGGCAAGACCTACCCCGGAGGGCAGCACGGCTTTGCCCGGGACGTGGAGCACACCCTGCTCTGCGCCGAGGGCGACACCATCCGGCTGGAGCTGCGCTCGGATGAAAAGAGCAAGGCAGAGCGCTTCCCGTTTGATTTTGTCCTGACCAGCACCTTCCGGCTGGAGGGCAGGACGGTGCACCACACCCTGACCGTCACCAACCCCGCCGATGCCGCCGAGGAGCTGCAGTTCGGCATCGGCTACCACCCGGCGTTCCGCATCCCCTTTGATGACAAGCACACCACCACCGATTACGAGTTCCGCTTCGACCAGCCGGAGAGCCCGATGATCCTGGACGCTTACCCCAACGGTCTGCTGACCGGCAAGTGCGGTTACCGGTGGAAGAACGAGCAGAGCATCCCCCTGACAGACGATCTGTTTGAGAACGACAGCTTCTGCATGGCCGGTCTGCGCAGCCGCACGCTGGGCATCTACGAGAAGGACACCGGCAAGGGAATTGTCTGCAATGTGGAGGGCTACCCCTATACCCTCATCTGGTCGGCTCCGGCAAAGCCAGTGCGCTTTGTCTGCATTGAGCCGTGGCACTCCCTGCCCGGTGCCCAGACCGATACCCAGGAGTGGAGCCAGCGCGCCGCTGCCGCCTGCCTTGCCCCCGGCCAGACCTGGGAGACCACCCTCAGCACAACGTTTGAGCGCTGAAGCAAAGTTTGGCAAAGAAATGCAGGAACCCCTTGACAGAGGGGACTGCATTCTGATTTAATTAGAATCGATAAAAGGGAGTAAAGGGCATCCCGCAGGGCCTGCGGGGTGCTGCATGGCAGCGTCATCACGGCAGAAATGCCCGATGTCATGTGTTGGCTTGAGACTTTTGTCACAGACAGAGTGCTGTGGCAAGGGTCTCTTTTTTCTTGCCCGGCACAGGAACATAAGGAGGAAAAATAAATATGGATCTTCTGAACACATTCGCCAGTCTCTTTTCCAATTTTGGGAATCTGACCTGGCAGATGGTGGTGATGTGGGGCATCGGTGCACTGCTCATCTACCTTGCCATCGCCAAAAAGATGGAGCCGAGCCTGCTGCTGCCCATGGGCTTTGGTGCCATTCTGGTCAACCTGCCTCTCTCGGGTGCCATCACGCAGGGGGATACGGTCGGCCCCATCTCTGCATTGTTTGAAGCGGGCATGTCCAACGAGCTGTTCCCGCTGCTGCTCTTCATCGGCATCGGTGCCATGATCGATTTTGGCCCGCTGCTGGAAAAGCCGTGGCTGATGCTCTTTGGCGCGGCGGCCCAGTTCGGCATCTTTTTTACCCTGTTTCTGGCGGGCTTCTTCTTTGACCTGAAGGATGCTGCCTCCATCGCTGTCATCGGTGCGGCAGACGGCCCTACCGCCATTTTCGTGGCCAATACGCTCAACTCCCAGTACCTCGGTGCCATCATGGTGGCAGCCTACAGCTACATGGCGCTGGTGCCCATCGTGCAGCCGCCCGTGATCCGGCTGCTGACCACGCAGAAGGAGCGCCGCATTCGGATGTCCTATGAAAAGGGCAGTGTTTCCCAGCTGACCAAGATCCTGTTCCCCATCGTGGTCACGATCATTGCAGGCATGGTGGCTCCGGCCAGTGTGGCGCTGGTGGGCTTTTTGATGTTCGGCAACCTGCTGCGGGAGTGCGGGGTGTTGAATGTGCTGAGCGAGACCGCCCAGAATGTGCTGGCAAATCTCATCACCATCGTGCTGGGCCTGACCGTTGCCGGGCAGATGACCGCCGACAAGTTCGTGCGGCCCGACACCCTGCTCATCCTTGCACTGGGTCTGGTGGCCTTTGTCTTTGATACGGCAGGCGGCGTGCTGTTTGCAAAGCTGCTGAACCTTTTCCGGCCGGAAGGCAAAAAGCTGAATCCCATGATCGGCGCGGCCGGCATCTCGGCCTTCCCCATGAGTGGCCGTGTGGTCAACAAGATGGGCCTGGAAGAGGACAACCAGAATTTCCTGCTGATGTATTCCATCAGCGTCAACGTTTCGGGACAGATCGCGTCCGTCATTGCAGGCGGCCTGATCTTGACCCTGATGGTTTAACGGAGGTGATCGCATGCTTCATCTTACTTCGTGGATGACCACGCTGCCGATGATGCTGATCGGGATGGTCGGCATCATCCTTGTCATCGGTATCATTGTTCTGGCAGTGATGCTGCTCAACCGGCTGACGGGCCGGAAATAAAAGAAAAAGGCGATGCAGCTGTTCAAAACTGCATCGCCTTTTTGCTTGTGTAAGATTACAGAGTCTGGATGGCGGCCTTGATGCGCTGGGCGGCGACCTTGGTCTTTTCGGCATCGCCGAAGGCGGTCAGGCGGAAGTAGCCCTCGCCGCACTCGCCGAAGCCGACACCCGGGGTGCCGACCACGCCGCAGTTCTCCAGCAGCCAATCGAAGAACTCCCAGCTCTTCATGCCGCCGGGGCAGCGCAGCCAGATGTAGGGGCTGTTCTTGCCGCCGCAGTACCACACGCCGCACTCGTCCAGCGCGTCGGCAATGACCTTGGCGTTCTGGCGGTAGTAATCGAGGTTGGCCTGGATCTCAGCCATGCCGCTCTCGGTGAACACGGCGGCAGCAGCGCGCTGAACGACGTAGGGCACGCCGTTGAACTTGGTGGTCTGGCGGCGCAGCCACAGCTTGTTCAGGTTCATGCCCTCGCGCTCCAGCTCGTGGGGCACGATGGTGTAGCCGCAGCGGGTGCCGGTGAAGCCTGCGATCTTGGAGAAGGAGCAGATCTCAATGGCGCACTCGCGGGCACCCTCTACCTCAAAGATGCTGCGTGCCAGAGCGGGATCGGTGATGAAGCACTCGTAGGCGGCATCGTACAGGATAACGGCGTTGTTCTTTTTGGCGTAGTCCACCCAGGCCTTGAGCTGCTCGCGGGTGTAGGCGGCACCGGTGGGGTTGTTGGGGCTGCAGATGTAGATGATGTCAGCCTTCACGCTGTCATCGGGCATCCCCAGGAAGCCGTTCTCCTGGCTGGTGCGGCCGTAAATGATCTTGCGGCCGTCGGTCACGTTGTCGTCCACATAGGTGGGGTACACGGGGTCCGGGACCAGAACGGTGTTATCCACATCAAACAGACCCAGCACGTTGGCCAGGTCGCTCTTGGCACCGTCGGAGATAAAGATCTCGTCCTCAGCCAGCTGGGTGCCGCGGCCTGCGTAGTAGCCCTGAATGGCCTGCTTCAGGAACGGATAGCCCTGCTCGGGGCCGTAGCCGTGGAAGCCCTCCTTGGTGCCCATCTCAGCGGCGGCATCCTGCATGGCGGTGACCACGCACTTTGCCAGAGGCTGGGTCACATCGCCGATGCCCAGGCGGATGATCTCCTTTTCGGGGTGTGCTTCCTGATAGGCGGCCACCTTGTGGGCAATGTCCACGAACAGGTAGCTTGCCTTCAGCTCGCCGTAATGGTGATTCATTTTCATAAGTTGTTCCCTCACTTTATAAGATTGCCCGCCCTCTCAGGCCGCTTCGCGTCCAGCTCTCCCAAAGGGAGAGCCGATGCAGCGTCTACGCCAGCAGAAGCTGACCGTTGAGCCGCAATTGCCTCTCCCTTTGGGAGAGGTGGCATTGCAAAGCAATGACGGAGAGGGCGAGGATGTTAAACTTCCGCAACTCCCTCGTACACCGTGACAGCGCTGCCGGTCATCAGCAGCTGCCTGCCGGGCAGTACCCGGATGACCAGCTCACCGCCGCGCAGCTGCACATGGATATCTTGCCCGGCGGGGCAGATGCCCAGCTCGGTCAGAGCCGCCACGGTGGCACAGGTGCCGGTGCCGCAGGCCCAGGTCTCGCCGCTGCCGCGTTCCCACACCCGCATCTTCAGGTGGGCGGCATCCACCACCTGCACAAACTCGGTGTTGATGCGCTCCGGGAAGTTGGCGTGATGCTCGAACGCCGGGCCGATGGCTTCCAGCTTCAGGCTGTCCACATCCTCCACCACGGTCACGCAGTGGGGGTTGCCCACGCTGATGCAGGTCACCTTCCACACTTTTCCCTCTACGGTGAGCGGCTGATCCACCAGCGGGCCTTCGCCCATGTGGATGGCCGGCAGGTCGGTCGGCAGGGTGCTGTAAGCGCCCATCTCCACCTGCCACAGCTGTGCGCCCTGCCGGCTGATGCGCTTGACACCGCTGTTGGTGTCGATGGTCAGGACAGGCTTTTCCACCCCGTGGGTGTAGAGCCACTCGGCCACACAGCGCACGCCGTTGCCGCACATCTGGGCCTCGCTGCCGTCCGCGTTGAAGATGCGCATCCGGCCATCGGCCCCGGGGGTCACAGGGGCGCAGATGCAGATGATGCCGTCCGCACCCACGGAAAAATGCCGGGCAGAGAGCCGCTGTGCAAGCGCGGCAATGTCTGCGGGCACACCGGATGCACGGCAGTCCAGATAGATGTAATCATTGGCACAGCCCTGCATTTTGGTAAATGACAATTTCATGGAGCATTCTCCTTTACAGGCGGGACCTCTGCGGCCATGCTGATGCAGCACGGCTGAGAGGTTTGGTTCGTCACATATAATCATAAGAATCAAACGGGCTTCTGTCAAGCAAAAAAGAGGGCTTTGTGCAATTTTCATCGGTTTTTTCTGCCCGTAAAGGGCCGGAATGCAAAACAGGGCTTGACAAGATACGGCCCATGGGATATAAAAAGAGAGAGTGCTTTTGCACGCCGGAGAGGGCGTGCGGGCAGAGAAGAAAGAATCATTGACAAAAGGAGACCGCGACGATGGATACTTTTGAAAAGATCCGTGCACTGCTGGCAGAGCAGCTGGATATTGACCCTGCTAAGATCACGATGGAGAGCGACATTATGAGTGATTTCGAGGCCGACAGCCTGGATATCGTGGACATGGTGATGACGCTGGAGGATGAGTTTGGCATTGAGGTGCCGGACGATGCCATCGAGAATCTGCGCACCGTGGGCGACGTGGTGGAATTTGTGGACAGCCACAAGGGCTGATAACAGTTTTGCAAAAAGGCCCCGCACCCGCAGCGCTGCACACGGCGGCACTGCAGCGGGGCTTTTAATATGAGCTCGTGCGGAACGGCTGGAACACAGGCGTTTGGCGCACGGCTTAGGAGGATATAACAAAATGGCAAAAGACAACAAGAAGCTTGTGCAGGCGATCACCAGCCAGGAAGAAAACTTTGCACAGTGGTACACCGACATCTGCGTTAAGGCAGAGCTGGTGGAGTACTCCAGTGTCAAGGGCTTCATCATCCTGCGCCCCTATGGTCAGGCCATCTGGGAGCTGATCCAGAAGGACATGGATGCCCGGTTTAAGGCAACCGGCCACGAGAACGTGGCCATGCCCGTGCTGATCCCCGAGAGCCTGCTGCAGAAGGAAGGCGAGCTGGTCAATGGCTTCGCGCCGGAGGTGGCGTGGGTCACGATGGGCGGCTCCGACAAGCTGGAAGAGCGCCTGGCGGTGCGTCCCACCAGCGAGACCATGTTCTGCGACCACTGGTCCCGCGTGCTGCACAGCTACCGTGAGCTGCCCATGAAGTACAACCAGTGGTGCAGCGTGGTGCGCTGGGAAAAGACCACCCGTCCCTTCCTGCGCAGCCGTGAGTTCTGGTGGCAGGAAGGCCATACCATCCACGAGACTGCCGCCGAGGCCGAGGCTGAGACCCAGCAGCAGCTGAACTGCTACGCGGATGTCTGCGAGCAGGATCTGGCCATCCCTGTTGTCAAGGGCCGCAAGACCGATAAGGAGAAGTTTGCCGGTGCCGAGGCTACCTATACCATCGAAGCCATGATGAAAGACGGCAAGGCCCTGCAGAGCGGCACCAGCCATTACTTCGGCGATAAGTTCAGCAAGGCTTACGATGTGACCTTTACCGGCCGCGACAACCAGCTGCATCACCCGTTCCAGACCAGCTGGGGCGTTTCCACCCGTCTGGTGGGTGCCATCATTATGACCCACGGCGATGACGACGGCCTGATCCTGCCCCCGGCAGTGGCCCCCATCCAGGTCGTGGTCGTGCCCATCGCCGCCCACAAGCCCGGCGTTTCCGAGAAGGCCGCTGAGCTGGCTGAGAAGATCAGCAAGTACGCCCGCGTCAAGCTGGACGACAGCGACAACGCCCCCGGCTGGAAGTTCTCCCAGTGGGAGATGAAGGGCGTTCCCCTGCGCCTGGAGATCGGCCCCAAGGATCTGGAAAAGAACCAGTGCGTGCTGGTCCGCCGCGACACCCGTGAAAAGATCTTCGTGAGCCTGGACGAGCTGGAGACCGCGATCCCGGCCCAGCTGGAGGCCCTGCGCAAGGACCTGTACCAGCGTGCCCTCGCCAACCGCGAGAAGCGCACCTGGGCAGCCACCACCATGGAGGAGGTCAAGGAGCTGGCCAAGGCCAACACCGGCTACATCAAGACCATGTGGTGCGGCGACCTGGCCTGCGAGATGAAGATGAAGGAAGAGGCTGGCCTGTCCAGCCGCTGCATGCCCTTTGAGCAGGAGCACATCAGCGATGTCTGCCCCTGCTGCGGCAAGCCCGCCAGCAAGATGGTCTACTGGGGCGTGGCCTACTAAGCCGCTCCACAGTCAGAGCCTGATCAGATGAAAAAAGCAGCTTTCCCGTCCAACGGGAGAGCTGCTTTTTTGTGTCTGCCTATTGACAATCATGTATCTACTGTATATACTGTAAATATACAGATGCAACGGAGGCGGCAGACATGAATCTCTTCATCGATAACAAGAGCGGTGCACCCATCTACGAGCAGCTCTACACCCAGATCAAGAACCAGATTTTGAGCGGGGAACTGCAGCCGGAGGAAGCGATGCCATCCATCCGGGGGCTGGCGCGGGACCTGCGCATCAGCGTTATCACCACAAAGCGGGCCTACGATGAGCTGGAACAGGAGGGCTTTTTGTATGCCGTGCCCGCCAAGGGCTTTTTCGTGGCAGCGAAAAACACCGAGCTGCTCCGGGAAGAGAACCTGAAAAAAATCGAAGCACACCTGACGGAAGCCGTCCGGCTGGCGGCTCCCTGCGGGCTGACCAAACAGGAACTGACCGAAATGTTGGAATTGCTGTGGGAGGAATGAACCATGAACGCATTAGAACTGCACGGCCTTGAAAAGCACTACCCGGATTTTGCGCTGGGGCCCATTGATCTGGAACTGCCCGGCGGCACAGTCTGCGGGCTGATCGGTGAGAACGGCGCGGGCAAGAGCACCACCATTAAGCTGATCCTGGACATGATCGACGGGGACGCAGGTACCGTTAAACTGTTCGGGCAGGAGGGGATTACCCCGCTTGCCAAAGCCGATATCGGCGTGGTGCTGGGCGGCGAGGGCATCCCCACCTGCCTGACCACCCCGCAGGTGGGAAAGGTGATGGCGGGCATCTATCCCAATTGGGATGCCGCCGCCTACGCCGACTGGTGCCGCCGCTTTGACCTGCCGGAGAACAAGAAGTATGGCGACTACTCCACCGGCATGAAGATGAAGCAGTGCCTTGCCGTGGCACTTTCTCATCACCCCAAGCTGCTGCTGTTGGACGAAGCCACCAGCGGTCTGGACCCGGTGGTGCGGGATGAGCTGATCGATCTGCTGCTGGACTTTGTGCGGGACGAGGATCACGCAATTTTGATCTCGTCCCACATCGTCAGTGATTTGGAAAAGCTCTGCGATACCATTGCCTTTCTGCACAAGGGGAAGCTCCTGCTCTGTGAGGACAAGGACACCCTGCGGGAGGAGTACGCCCTCTGGCACGGCACTGCCGGGCAATTGGAGGAGCTGGATAAAAACGCCATCGTCAGCCGTCGGGTGACAGCCTACGGGGCCGAGGCACTGGTGAAGAGGGAACTTGTCCCGGTGGGCAGCACCCTGACACCGGTGAGCATCGAAGAACTGTTCGTTTTGATGGTGAAAGGGGAGAATGTGCGATGAAAGGGCTGCTGCTGAAAGACTGGTATCAAGTCAAAACAAATATGTGGATGATGTACCTCACGGTGCTGGCTGTGCTGGCGATCTGGATCCTGAGCACTTCCGGGGATTCGAGCTTTGCGGTGAATTATTCAGCTGTTTTTCTGGGGATGATGCCCGCCTACCTGCTTTCCTACGACCACGCCAGCGGGTGGACGGAGTACAGCTTTGCCCTGCCGCTGAGCAAGGAACTTCAGGTAGCAGAAAAATATCTTGTGGGTCTGCTTTGCACGGCGGTCTCTGCGGCGCTGAACGGAATTTTCTGCGGCATCCGGTTCTGGATGGGAAAACCGCTTCCTGCGATGCCGATCGGCCTTTTGCTGGGGGCGGGCGCAGCTTCCATCCTGCTGATAAACGGGATCATGCTGCCGCTGTACTACCGTTTTGGCGCAGAAAAGGCGCGGATGCTCTACATGCTGATGTTTGCCGGAATGGGCGCTGCCCTGGGCGGCGGGATGGTCCTGATGGATGCCGTGCCGGAACCGGGCGCGGCCATTGCCATCGTCGGTGTGCTGGCAGCGGTGCTGGTGCTGTATGCACTTTCCTGGAGGCTGTCAGTGCAGTGGTATGGGAAGTATAAGAAGTAGGCTTTTCTTTGTGCAATATAGCAATAATCCGGTAAAAAAACTGTAAAAGGGGTTGAAAAATCCGGCCCGGCGTAGTATGATAACGGGGCTGAAAGAAAAATCTTACACCAAGGAGGAGTTTGTTTCCATGTCCAGTGACCATACGGATCACCCCAAACAACGCTTCTCCTGCGATGCGGGCCGTGCAAACGTGTTAGCCGCATCCTGAACTGCATGCCCTTTGTACACCGCAGGAGTTGTAACCAGACCGATGCGGTGTATTTTTTATGCCCGGAAACGGGAAACGGAGGGACCAAACCATGCAGAAGAAAAATTATGTGCAGGAGATTCTGGACATCATCCACAGCGGTCTGCCCCAGGCAGAGCTGGCTGAAAAGCTGTCCGATTACCATGAAAATGACCTGGCCGATGCCTTGACGGCCCTGACACCGGAGGAGCGCCAGAAGGTGTACACCGCACTGGGCGTGGATACGGTGGCAGAGATCTTCTCCTATCTGGACGATGCAGAGCCTTACCTGAAGGAGCTGGACCCCGAGCGGGCCGCCCGGGTCATCTCCCACATGGATTCGGACGATGCCGTAGATGCTCTGGATGACCTGGAAGAGGACGATAAGGCAAAGATCGTCCACCAGCTGGACAAGGATGCCGCCGATGATGTGAAGCTGCTGCTCTCCTATAACGAGGACGAGATCGGCAGCTGCATGACCACAAACTACATCTGCATCCGCAGGGATATGACCATCCGGCAGGCCATGAGCGAGCTGGTGAAGCAGGCAGGCGAGAATGATAACATCTCCACCCTGTATGTGGTGGATGAGAACGAGCACTTTTATGGTGCCATTGACCTGAAAGACCTCATCGTGGCCCGTGCGGAGGAGCGCCTGGAAAAGCTGATCGCACGCTCCTACCCCTACGTCACCGACCACGAGAAGATCAGCGACTGCATCGACCGCATCGTGGACTACGCCGAGCGCTCGCTCCCTGTCCTGAACGACAGCGGGAAGCTGCTGGGCATCATCACCTCGGCGGATGTGGTCGAGCTGGTGGACGACGAGATGGGCGATGATTACGCAAAACTCGGCGGCTTGACCAGTGAGGAGGATCTGAACGAGGGTGTGTTCCAGAGTGTGAAAAAGCGCCTGCCCTGGCTGATTGCCCTGCTGTTCCTCGGGATGCTGGTGTCCTCGGTGGTGGGGGCGTTTGAATCGGTGGTGGCGGTGCTGCCCATCGTCATCTGCTTCCAGTCCATGGTGTTGGATATGGCCGGCAATGTGGGCACCCAGTCGCTGGCTGTGACCATCCGTGTGCTGGTGGACGAGAACCTGACCACTGCCAAAAAACTCCAGCTGCTCTGGAAGGAAATGCGGGTGGGCCTGACCAACGGTGCACTGCTGGCCGTGCTGGCGCTGGGCTTCCTGGGCTGCTACATCCACTTCTTCAAGGCCTACGCCTGGGGTGAAGCCTTCCTGCTCTCGGGCTGTGTGGGCGTATCTCTGGTCGTGGCCATGGTGATCTCCAGCCTGGTGGGCACGGTCATCCCCATGCTGTTCCATAAGATCCACATCGACCCCGCCGTGGCTTCCGGCCCGCTCATCACCACCATCAATGATCTGGTGGCTGTGGTGGTCTACTATGGCCTGGCCGCCGTGGTGCTGATCGATATGTTCCATCTGGGCTGAAATAGAGAAAGGCTGCTGCCGACAACTCCCTCAGTCACGGCTTCGCCGCGCCAGCTCCCTCTTGGAGGGAGCCTTGACGTAATGGCAATCTGTGAAAGCCTCCCTCATTGAGGGAGGTGGCATCGCGTGAGCGATGACGGAAGGAGTTTGGCAACAGCCTCTTTTTACTTATTCTGTATCCAATACCGCTGTGTCAGCGTTCCATCGGAGGAATCGAACTGCTCGTCCTCCAGCACGCCGCCGTTGGCGCGGATGGTCTTTGCTGAGGCAACGTTGTAATGGTCGCAGCAGATGCGCACCTTTTCGATGTCTCGTTCTTTTGCCTTTTCCAGCGTCAGGCGAAGCATCTGGGTGGCGTAGCCGTTCTGCCGCTCCGAGGGGCGGACGCTGTACCCGATGTGCCCGCCGTAGGTCAGCAGGTAATCGTTGAGCCGGTGGCGCAGGTTGGTCATGCCCACCAGATGCTCATGCTCGTCCAGAGCCAGATACTCCGTGGCGGGCACGAGACCGGCGGGGGTTGTGGCCGGGTCTTTCAGCTTGCGGAGTTGGGCCAGCCAGGCATCGAAGTCGGCATATTTGTCCAGAGCCGAGGTGCCGTCCATCCGGGAGCCGATGGCCAAAAATTCTTCCCGGTAGGCCATTACCTGTTTCCGGTCACCCTCATCCGGCTCCCGCAGGTGGATCTTCTGGGGTGAGGTGCGCCGGGTGGCGGTGCGGAAATCCGGAGCCTTCATCAGGCCGTGGCAGTTGCAGTAGAAGTAAAGTACACCTGCGCCCCGCAGGGAGAAGCGGGCAGAAGCATCTCCCTCGGGGTAGAGCTTGACCAGCTGCAGCTTATCGCCGGTGAGGTAGGCCAGAAACGAGATGTAATGGTTTTTCTCCATGGGGTGGTGCAGGGTGACGAAGAGCTCGTCCTCCACCCGCTCCACGGTCAGCTGATGATGCTCGTCGGCATCCTCGGCTTCGGCGATGTCCAGCGCAGGCAGGGTGATGCCGCAGCAGCTCACCACGGCCTGCCCGGTGGCGTGGAGCACATTGCCGCAGAGAGGGCAGACGTAGAGCTTGCTCCGCAGCAGGTTGGCTGCCCGGTTCCGGTTGATGATGGGCTCTCCCTGCATCAGCTCCAGCACGCTGACCCCCAGAGCCGCAGCCAGCGGTTCCAGCAGGGAGATATCGGGCAGACCCTTGGCGGTCTCCCACTTGGAAATGGTCTTGGCGCTGACAGAAAGCGTTCCGGCAAGCTCTGCCTGGGTCAGGCCCTTGGTTTCCCGCAACTGCCGGATGGTGCTGCCTGTGACGTATGTGTTCATAATGAATGAAACCTCTCAGTCTCGCGTTGCTCGACAGCGTACGGGTTGCGGCTCCCAGCATCCACTTCGCACAAAGTATTGTGCTCGTGTCTTGCTGGCCGCGGCCCCAACAACTCCTCCCTTCATCCGCCACTGGCGGCGGTCGTCGTCGTTGCCTAATAGGGGAGCCCTTGGCAAGTCGGGCAAGCGTAATTGTTGAACCAGAGTATACTATACAAAAAAACTCCACGCAACCTACGCTGCGTGGAGTTCGTGCTTTCAGGAATTATTCGGCCTCGGTCTCGTCTTCCTCGTCCGGGTCCAGCTCCATGGTGAACACGGCCTTTTTCAGCTTGCCGCAGCCCTGGGCCTTCAAGCCGGATTTGTACGGCTCCCCGGCCAGATAGAGGGCAAAGCGGCCCTCGCAGAGCATTCCGGCAATGCTGGTGCCGGCGGTGCCCACGGTGGTATCAGCGGCTTCATCGGTGGGCCGGGTGGGGCTGAACTCGCCCAGGGACACTTCAAACAGCTCGCTGCCCTCGAGGTCGGTCTCAAGGGTCAGGTGGTTGTCGTGCCGGACAAAGGGGGCCTTGTCGCTGGCCTGCGGGGTCACGGTGCTCACCGTGACCACAGCCTTGTCACCATCGATGCGGGTGCGCCCGGCGGGCAGGTTGTTGATATCCCGCGCCATGATGAACTCGATGACGCTATCCAGACTGCTGCACAGGCCCAGATAGTTGGGGAGATTGTTCAGGGTATCGTAGATCATGGATCAGTCCTCTTTCGGGTCGGTCAGAAGCTCCTTGATGCTGGGCACAACGCCGCCCAGATTTTGCAGCTCCGACGGAATGATGATCTTGGTGGCCTTGCCGTTGGCGACCTTGGCCAGTGCTTCCAGGCTGCGCAGAGCCAGCACCTTGTCGTTGGGCATGGCCTCGTTCAGCAGGCGGATGGCATCGGCGTTGGCCTTCTGCACCGCGAGAATGGCCTGAGCCTCACCCTCAGCTTCGAGAATGCGCTGCTGTTTGACGGCATCGGCACGGAGGATGGCGGCTTCCTTTTCGCCCTCGGCGGCGGTGATGGCGGCCTGCTTCTCACCGTCGGCCTTCAGGATGACAGCGCGCTTTTCGCGCTCTGCCTTCATCTGCTTCTCCATGGCTTCCTGGATCTCGCGCGGCGGGATGATGTTCTTGACCTCCACGCGGTTGACCTTGATGCCCCACTTGTCGGTGGCTTCGTCGAGGATGGCCGTGATCTTGCCGTTGATGACATCGCGGCTGGTCAGGGTGTGATCCAGCTCCATCTCACCGATGATGTTGCGCAGGGTGGTGGCGGAAAGGCTCTCGATGGCTGCGATGGGCTGGTTGACACCGTAGGTGTAGAGCTTGGCATCCATGACCTGGAAGAACACCACGGTGTCGATCTGCATGGTGACGTTATCGCGGGTGATCACAGGCTGGGGAGGGAAGTCCGCGACCTGCTCCTTCAGGCTGACCTTTTTGGCGATCCGCTCAATGAACGGGATCTTGACATGCAGGCCGGCCGACCAGGTGTCGGAGTAGCTGCCCAGACGCTCCACAACGTACACCATGGACTGGGGTACGATGACGATGTTGGTGACGACGATGAGCAGGATGACAAAGATGAGCGCGAGGATCACGAACAGCATGATAGGCATAGAGACGCTCCTTTTTTCAGTGGTTGATGGATTCGGTCAGGATGGGTTCCACGATGAGCAGGGTGCTGTGGATCTCGGTGACCCGGCAGGCCTGCCCGGGGGTCAGGGTATCGCCGGGGGTGGCGCAGCGGGCGCTCCAATCCACGCCATCCAGCCGCACCCGGCCCGTCTGCTGGGCAGAAACGGGGGTCAGCACTCGGGCCTCCCGGCCAAGGGCGCGGTCACCGTTGGTGGGGGTGGGCTGCTTGTGCAGCCGTTTGGCCAGCGGCTTGAATGCCAGCAGGCAGACCGCGCTGACTGCAATGAACACCACCGCCTGCACCCGGAATGAGTGGGTGAACAGGCAGCAGAGCAGGGCTGCCGCGCTGCCTGCCGCAAACCAGACGGATACCATGCTGAAGGTCATACCCTCCAGCGCCAGGAAACCGACGGCGGCAAGGAGCCAGAAAATGGGGTCAATGGACATCGAACATCCCTCCTTCTTCGTTTATTATATAACAAAGGCGTGGAAATGACAATATGTTGTTATTTAAGGGCGAGTGATGCTTTGTCCAACCTCTCAGTCGCAGGCTTCGCCGCGTCAGCGAAGATGACGGAGAGGTTTAATCCGTCTCCTTATACATAATCATAGTAGCTGTGGTTCGGGTTATGCCCCACCTCTTCCACCACGATGGTGAAGCCCATGGGATTCACCTCAGTGCTCTTGCCGCTGGCAAGGGTCTCCACGATGATATGCTCGGTGCGGTTGACGATGATCTCCGCAGTCTCCACCTTGCCCACCCGTTGGTAGTGCAGGATACCGTCCTCGGCACGCAGAACCCGCAGCTGGCCGGTGCGGAAGGCCTCGCAGGTGTGGCGGAGCTGTGCCAGCTGTGCCAGCACGGGACGCAGGCGCTGTTCGTGGGCATCCCACCGGAAGAAAGCCCGGTTGAAGGGGTCCCGGTAGCCCTGCATGGCAATCTCGTCGCCGTAGTACAGGCAGGGCACACCCGGCAGGGTGTAGATGATGGCGTAGGCCATCCGCAGGCGGAGCAGGCCCTCCTCGTAGGCATCGCCGGTCACACAGCGGCCGCTCTGCCACGCGCGGCCCCGGCCATTGGCGGGCTCGTCAGCGATCACGGTCAGGGCACGCTCGGTGTCGTGGGTGGAGAGGAAGTTCAGGGCGGTGTCCATGGCGGGGGCAGGGTAGTGCTCGCAGATGGTCAGGATCTCCGTCATGGCCTGCTCGGCGGGCTTGCCCTTGACGAAATCCAGCACGGCGTTCTTGAAGGGGTAGTTCATCACGCTGTCCAGGCCCTTGCCCAGCAGATAGGTGCGGCGCTTATTGAAGCCGAACTTGGTGGTGGCATCCTCCCACACCTCGCCCAGCAGGAACTTTTCGGGGCTGACCCGCTTGACGGCGGCGCGCACCTTCTCAATGAATTCGTCGGGCAGCTCGTCGGCTACATCCAGCCGGAAGCCTGCCGCGCCACGCCGCAGCCAGGTGTCGATGACACCGCCCGGGCCGGTGATGAACTCCACATAGGAGGGAGTCTCCTCGTTGACCTCGGGCAGGGTCTCAAAGCCCCACCAGCTGCGGTAGCCGCCCTTGTACTGGGGGCCGAAATCGTACCAGCAGCGGTAAGGGGAGTTGGGGTCCCGGTATGCGCCGCCCTCGCCATAGCGGCCCTCGCGGTTGAAGTAGCGGCTGTCGGAGCCGGTGTGGCTGAACACGCCGTCCAGCACAATGCCGATGCCGTATTTTTTGGCGGCGGTGCACAGTGCCTCAAAATCCTCGTTGGTGCCCAGCAGGGGGTCCACATTCAGGTAGTCGGCGGTGTTGTAGCGGTGGTTGGAGTGGGCCTCAAAGATGGGGTTGAGGTAGATGAAATCCACCCCCATCTCGTGCAGGTAGGGGAGCTTTTGCTGGATGCCCTTGAGGTCGCCGCCGAAATAATCCTCATTCAGGTGGCCACCCACCTCGTTGGGCTGCCAGAAGGGCTCGGCGTGCTTGTCGGCCTGATAGATGCGGTCGGCAAAGGGCATGGGCTTGTTCTCCACCCCTTCGCAGAAGCGGTCCGGGAAGATCTGATAGAACACCTTGCCCTTGATGCTCTCAGGGGTCTCAAAGTCCTGCTCATAGACCGTGATCTGCCAGCTTTCGCCATCCTGCCAGCTGATTACACCGCAGTTGTCGGGGCCGCGCACGATGCGGCGGAAGTCGGTGTAGAGGTCGAAGTAGTAGAAGTAGAGGCCCGGGTCATTCAGAGGCACTTCCACAGAAAAGTGGTTCTGCCTGGGGGTCTGGCCATCGAAGTTCATCCGGTAGTAGACGGGAACATCGAACTTGCCCTCTTTTTTCAGGACAAGGTGCGGGTCTACATAGCCCAGCTCCTCGGGGATGCAGAGCGACAGCCGGACAGTCTGCCCGGCGCGCACCGCACCAAAGGGCTGCTTGAAATAGGGGTCAAAACTGTTGAACAGACAAGACAAGTAGGGTCGTTCCTTTCTCAAAAAAAGCCCCGGTTCCGTAATGGCTCCGGGGCAGAGATATATTTGTGCTGAACCCTTCCGTCAATGCTTCGCATTGCCACCTCCCCTAGTAGGAGAGGCCTTGGCAGAACGGTGAAGTCTGTGCGTAAAGGAAAAGCTGTAAAACTTCCCGTAACGCCAGAGGCCCCACTACTAGGGGGGCTGTCACCGTAGGTGACTGGGGGGTTAACCTTTCCAATTACTTCACAGCAGAAGCGTGCCAGATGTCGCGGGCGTAATCCAGCACAGAACGGTCTGCGCTGAAGATGCCGCTGTTGGCGGTGTTCTTCAGGCTCATCTGTGCCCACTTCTCGCGGTCAGCATACAGGCGCTGCAGGTCGGCCTGAGCACGGCGGTAATCCTTGAAGTCGGCCATGACCATATAAGGATCGCTGGTGCGCAGGTTCTCGGTGACCTCGTGGAAGTCCTCGCCGTTCCAGCCGCGCTCCAGGAAGTTCAGAGCGGCATTTGCCACGTCATCGCCCATGATGAAGGCGCTGGGGTGGTAGCCCACCTGCTTGAGGTTGTTGACCTCGGGGGTCAGCATACCGAAGATCAGCTCGTTCTCCTTGCCGGCGGCATCGGCGATCTCAACATTTGCGCCGTCCAGCGTGCCCAGCGTGATGGCACCGTTCAGCATGAACTTCATGTTGCCGGTACCGGAAGCCTCGGTGCCAGCCAGAGAGATCTGCTCAGAGACCTCGGCAGCGGGCATCAGGTGCTCGCTCAGGGAGACGCAGTACTCTTCCAGATAGACCACGCGCAGCTTGTCGCGCACGGCGGGATCATTGTTGATCAGGTCGCCCAGCTTGCAGATCATCCGGATCATCTGCTTGGCCATGTAGTAGCCGGGGGCAGCCTTTGCGCCGAAGATATAGGTCTTGGGGATGAAGTCGGCGTTGGGGTTCTCCTTCAGATACAGGTACTGAGCGGCGATGTTCAGGGCGTTCAGGTGCTGACGCTTGTACTCGTGCATCCGCTTGACCTGGCAGTCGAAGATGGAGTTGGGGTCGATGACCTGGCCGGTGCTCTTCTCGAGATAGGCCGCAAAGTTCTTCTTGTTGTTCAGCTTGATCTCGTTGATGCGCTTCAGCACGGTCTTGTCGTCCGCATACTTGTTCAGCTTGGAGAGGTTGGAAGCGTCGTGCTTGTACTCCTCGCCGATGGTCTCGTCCAGCAGCTTGCACAGCTCAGGGTTGGAGGCCAGCAGCCAGCGGCGGTAAGCGATGCCGTTGGTCACGTTCTTGAAGGCCTGGGGCTTGAACAGGTAGTAGTCGTGGAACACGCTCTCCTTGATGATCTCACTGTGCAGCTTGGACACGCCGTTGATGCTGTTGGCGGTGTAGGCGCAGATGTTTGCCATGCGGACCTGGTTGTCGCCGATCAGGGCCATGTAGTTGATCTTGCCCTCGTCGCCGGGGAATGCCTTCTCCAGCTCCTCGCGGGCACGGCGGTTCATCTCGACCACGATCTGGTAGATGCGGGGCAGGGTCATCTTGAAGATGTCCACATTCCACTTCTCCAGAGCCTCGGCCATAACGGTGTGGTTGGTGTAGGCAAAGACCTTCTGGCAGATCTCAAAGGCCTTATCCCAGTCAAAGCCGCACTCGTCCAGCAGGATGCGCATCATCTCGGGGATGGCCAGCGTGGGATGGGTGTCGTTCAGCTGGATGGCGACCTTGTCGGCCAGATTCTCCAGCGTGCCGTAGGTGGACAGGTGGTTCTGCACGATATCGCCGATGGATGCGGCAGAGAGGAAGTACTGCTGGCGCAGGCGCAGGATCTTGCCTTCAATGTGGTTGTCGTTGGGGTACAGCACCTTGGAGATCAGCTCGGCGCTGGCGTTCTTGCTCATGGCAGTGTTGTAGTTGCCCAGAGAGAAGCTGGACATATCAAAGTCAGGAGCCTTGGCCTGCCACAGGCGCAGCTTGGCAACGCCCTTGCCGTCGTAGCCCTGCACATACATGTCGGAGGGCACAGCCATAACGCTGTTGTAGTTGGTGTGCTGGATATAGTGGAAGCCGTGATCCCAGTTCTCGCGGATCTCGCCGTCAAAGCGGACCTCGATGGCCTGATCGGGGTGGCTCTTCAGCCAGACCTGACCACCGGGCAGCCAGTTGTCAGCGCGCTCCTGCTGCCAGCCGTCCACGATCTTCTGCTTGAAAATGCCGTACTCGTACAGGATGGAGTAGCCGGTGCCGCAGATGCCGGTGGTGGCCATGCCGTCCAGATAGCAGGCAGCCAGACGGCCCAGACCGCCGTTGCCCAGGCCTGCATCGGGCTCTTCCTCAAAGATGCCCTCGATGTTGATGTCGGCATCAGCCAGCACCTTCTGGGCAACATCTTCCAGACCCAGGTTGAACAGACTCATCTTCAGGCTGCGGCCCATCAGGAACTCCATGCAGAGGTAGTATACCTGCTTGGTGCCGGTGCCAATGGCCTTGGACTGGAACTTCTTGTGGTTCTCACTCATCATCTGACGGCAGATCAGGGCAAGAGAGCGGTAGATCTGCTGCTTGGAAGCAACGCTCAGATCCACGCCGTACTCGCTGGTCAGCTTGTCCTGAAGAATTTTTGCAAATTCTTTTGTAGTCATAAGGAACTCCTATCCGCACACACACTTGTGCTGTTTTGAAATATCGTAACAGAGAATTTCTCCTCTTTCCCTCTCCCTGTTACCACAACAAGAACATTATAATCAGTTCTATTCGTAAAAGCAAGGAAAAACGCCGATTTTTGCCGTAACTGACATTTTTGTCACAATCTTTCTGGTAAATATGCAAAAAATTCAAAAATAACACTTTCTCTTGGAACGCATTTATATTATAATAAGAAGTGAACGGCTGTCCCGGCGGGGGTAAAAGCGTGCGCCGGGGCAGGAAACTCGGCCACAAACTCCGCTCAGAGTAATTATTAGTGAGGATACGATGGTTAATAAAGTGAGAGTGACCATTGCGGGCGCGCCCTATGCGATCGCAACGACGGATTCCGAAAAGTATATCGCCTCTCTGGCCAAACGGCTGGATGAGGATATCACCAAACTGCTGGACACCAACGAAAACCTTTCGGTGACCAAGGCGGCGGTGTTCTGCGCCATGGATTATCTGGATGAATACAAAAAGAGCACCGGCAGCGCCGAGAATATGCGCAGCCAGATCCAGGATTATATTGCCGATGCCGCCAGGGCAAAGCTGGCTGAGGATAAGGTGAAAACAGAAAATGAAACACTGCGGCGTGAAAACGATGCCCTGCGGGAGCAGCTGGCACGCCTGCAGGCCAAGCAGAAGGCCGACCGGGAAGCAAAGACGGAAGCGTGAATGGGGGCGCGGTGAGCGCGCCGGAACAAAGGGAGTATTATGCCAAAGATCGAGATCCTTGCCCCGGTGGGCAGTGAAGAGATGCTCCGCGCTGCGGTGTTCAGCGGTGCGGACGCGGTATATCTGGGCTTTTCGGGCTTCAATGCCCGCACAGGAGCCGGAAATTTTGATGCGGACAGCCTGAAGGAGGCAGTCCGGTTCTGCCATGCGCGGGGTGTCAAGGTGCACGTGGCATTGAACACCACCGTTTACGGTGGGGAACTGGCCGCGCTGGCCGCTGCCGTGAAGGCTGTGGCCGAGAGCGGCGCGGATGCGGTCATCTGCCAGGATCTGGCGGTGGCGCAGCTCATCGGGCGGATCGCCCCCGACCTGCCCCGCCACGGCTCCACCCAGATGAGCGTCCACACCCTGCAGGGCGCACTGGAGCTGAAGGAGCTGGGCTTTACCCGGGTGGTGCTGGCCCGTGAGTTGAGCCTGCCCGAGGTGGAGCACATCACAAAGCACTGCGGCATCGAGACCGAGTGCTTTGTCCACGGCGCGCTCTGTATGTGCGTCAGCGGCCAGTGCTATATGTCGGCCTTCCTGGGCGGCCGCAGCGGCAACCGGGGCTCCTGCGCCGGGCCCTGCCGCCTGCCCTTTGAGGCGAACCCGCTGCCCGAGGGCAAACCGGGCCGTCTGCACCACCTTTCCTTGAAGGATAACTCTGTCATCGACAAGCTGGATCGGATGCAGGCCGTCGGCGTGGCATCGGCCAAAATCGAGGGCCGTCTGCGCACGCCGGAGTATGTGGCGGCGGCGGTCAGTGCCTGTCTGGCAGGCCGCGAGGGCCGCGCCTACGACCGTGACCTGCTGAAAAATGCGTTCAGCCGCTCCGGTTTCACCTCCGGCTATCTGGATGGAAAGATCGACGGCACCATGTTCGGCGTGCGCAGCGAAGCCGATGCGGAGCTGACCAAAAAGACCCTGCCTGCCCTGCGCGAGCTCTACCGCCGCGAGCGCAGCCGGGTGCCGGTGCAGTTCAGGCTGGAGATCGAAGAGGGCGGCGAGAAGCTGACCGTGACCGACGCGGACGGCAACAAGGCTTTTGCCTACGGCGATGCGGAACCGCAGCCTGCCCGCACCGACCCCACCGAGAGCCTGCAGCGCAGCCTTTCCAAGACGGGCGGCACCCCCTTTGCGGTGGAAAAGATCGATGTGGAGATGGACGGCGGCCCCTGGTTCGTGCCGGGCAGTGCCGTGAACGAGCTGCGCCGGGATGCGCTGGAGGCCCTGCTGAAAAAGCGGGAGGTCCTGCGCCCCTGGCCGGTACACGAGGCGGAGCCGGATGCTCTGCCCCTGCGCACTCTGCCGCCCCGCCGCACCCTGCGCGCCCGCTTTGAAGCTTGGGAGCAGGTGCCGGAGCAGGCCCTGAGCGGGGTGGAGTATCTCATTCTGCCCATTGCCCAGGCCGACCGGGTGCCCCGGGAGTGGCGGGAAAAGACCCTTCTGGAGCTGCCGCGCGTGATGTTCGGCGCGTTGGAGGAGGACACCGCCCGCCGCATTGCCGCCACTCAGGATGCGGGTTTTGCGGGCTATGAGGTAAGCAACATCGCCCACCTGCGGCTCTGCCGTGGCCTGCCGATGACCGGCGGCTTCGGCCTGAACGTCACCAACCAGATGGCGGCGCAGTTTTACGCCGACCATGGCCTGAACAGTGTGCTCATCCTGCCCGAAGTCAAGGACAGCGATATCAGCACCATTGCCCCCACCCATAACGGCAAGCCTGTGCCCACCGGTGTGCTGGTCTATGGCCACATGCCGCTGATGGTCACCCGTGCCTGCCCGCTGCAGAACATCCATGACTGCGCCCACTGCAATAAAGCAGGGGAACTGACCGACCGCAAGGCCAAAAAGTTCCCGGTGCGCTGCGGCATGGGCGTGCGGACGATCTATAACCCCGTACCTATTTATATGGGAGATAAGCCCGGTGCTCTGACTGTGGACTACGGCGTGGCCTACTTCACACTGGAATCCCGGGAAGAAGCAGCCGCCATTCTGGACAGCATCCGTGTCCACGCACCCTTTGAGGGAGAGTTTACAAGAGGACTGTATTTCAAGGGAACCAACTAAAGATGCAGTTTCCCCGGGCGGGAGCCGAGAGTTTCTCCGAGGACCGTCCGCTGGGGTGGGACCCTGCTGCCGCAGGCAGTAGGGCGGGCGATGGAATGGCCCGTTTCGTGTCCGAGGAGAAAGCTCCCGGAACACGCCCGAATATAACTTTAACAAGAGGTATACTATGGAACCGATCACCGTAAACTATAAAGTATTGGACCCCCGGGCCAAGGTGCCCGCCTATGCAACGCCGGGGGCAGCGGCGGCCGACCTGTGCGCCGTGCTGGATGAGCCCCTGACACTGGCCCCCATGCAGCGGGCGTTGGTGCCCACCGGCCTTGCCATCGAGCTGCCCGGCCCCCACGCTGTGGCGCTGGTCTATGCCCGCAGCGGCCTTTCCATCAAGCACGGCCTGTGCATGGCAAACGGCGTGGGTGTGGTGGACAGTGACTACCGCGGGGAACTGAAGGTGCCCATGATCAATCTGGGCACCGAGGCCTATACCATCCAGCCCGGTGAGCGTGTGGCACAGCTCTGCATTGCACCGGTGTATACCGCTGCCTTTGCTCAGGCGGCCGAACTGGGGGATACCCAGCGCGGCGCGGGCGGCTTTGGCTCAACGGGGAAGTGAAGCGTATGAAAGATCTGATCCTGGCTTCCCAGAGCCCCCGACGGAAAGAACTGTTGAGCTTATACACGACGGATTTTACCGTCTGTGTCAGCGATTTTGACGAGGATGCCGTGACGGCGGATACCCCCGCCCGGCTGGTGGAGCAGCTTGCCCGGGGCAAGTGCCTTGCTGTGGCCAAGGAACACCCCGGTGCCGTGGTGCTGGGCTGCGATACCGTGGTGGATGTGAACGGCGAGGTGTTCGGCAAGCCCCACAGCCCGGACGATGCCAGACGAATGCTCCGCGCGCTGTCCGGTGCGACCCACTATGTGCACACCGGTGTCTGCGTTTCCGATGGCACCCGCACCGAGAGCTTTGTGGATACCTGCAAGGTCACCTTCTTTCCGCTGAGCGAGGAGGAGATCGAGCGGTACGCCGCCACAGGGGAGCCCTACGATAAGGCCGGTGCCTACGCCATCCAGGGCCGCGCGGCGGTCTGGCTGGATGCCATTGAGGGCGATTATTACACCATTATGGGCCTGCCCGTCAGCCGGACGGTCCGCCTGCTTGAACAGTTCTGACAGTTTGTGCGGCGGAACGCGCAGAAAAATGAAAAATACGGAAAAACTTGACAAAACGCTTGAGAAAACGTTGACTTGCGGCTATAATAGAAACGTGTTATTCTGCGATAGGCGGTCAAACCCTGTGGAGTTTGGGCTGCTGTGCGTTTTGGAATAGACCGGAAATACGAAGGAGAGCTTCATTATGAGTTTTTTGTCAAAGGACGTTGGCGTTGATCTGGGTACTGCCAATACCCTGGTTTACATGAAGGGCAAGGGCATCATCATGCGGGAACCCTCGGTCGTGGCTGTGGATACCAAGACCGATGAGGTGCGCTGCGTGGGTGCTGAGGCAAAGGCTGTCATCGGCCGTACCCCCGGCAGCATCGTGGCAGTCCGCCCCCTGAAGGATGGTGTCATCGCCGATTTCGATATCACGGCAAATATGCTGGAAAACTTCCTGAAAAAGGCCTGCGGCAACAGCATGTTCTCCCGTCCCCGCGTGGTCATCTGCATCCCCTCGGGCGTGACCGAGGTGGAGCGCCGCGCTGTGCGTGAGGCGACCCTCAAGGCCGGTGCCCGTCAGGTCTCCGTCATCGAGGAGCCCATGGCTGCTGCCATCGGCGCGGGCCTGCCCATCAGCGAGCCCACCGGCAGCATGATCGTGGACATTGGCGGCGGCACCGCTGAGATCGCTGTCATCTCTCTGGGCGGCATCGTGGCCTCCCGCAGCGTCCGGATGGCCGGTGATATGTTCGATCAGGCCATCATCGCTTTCATCAAGCGCAAGTATAACCTGCTCATCGGTGAGCGCACCGCCGAGCAGATCAAGATCGAGATCGGCTCTGCCTACCCCATGGACCCCGAGATGACCATGGAGATCAAGGGCCGCAACCTGGTGGATGGCCTGCCCAAGAACATCGTCGTCCACTCTGAGGATGTGCGCGAGGCCCTGCTGGAGTGCCTGGTCAAGATCACCAGCGCCATCAAGGAGACCCTGGAGCGCACCCCGCCTGAGCTGAGTGCCGATATCATCGACCACGGCATCACCCTGACCGGCGGCGGTGCCCTGCTGCGGGGCCTGGATCAGCTGATCCAGAGCGAGACCGGCATTGATGTCCATGTTGCGGAGGACCCGCTGGATTGCGTGGCCAAGGGTGCCGGTGCGGTGCTGGATCATGTGGATGTTCTGCACGACGTGCTGGACACCGATGGAGCTCATATGTAACGATGTAACAGAGGGTGCGGACGGCTCTGGGCTGTCCGCGCCCTTTTGCAATCGGAGGAAAACCCCTTGAAAGACTTTTTCGATACCTGGAAATTCAAGATCCTGGTGGGCATCGCGGTGTTTCTGGTGGGCATCATGGCCTACGCCGGTGCCAACGGCCGCCTGACTGCCGCTCCGCAGGAGCTGCTGAGCGTGGCGGCTGCTCCATTCCAGAAAGTGGCTGCTGTGGTCAGCGGCGGCGTGGCCTCCCTGTGGGAAAAGTACACCAGCATCGATGACGTGATGGCTGAGAACGAGACACTCAAGGCCGAAAACGCCGAGCTGCGCCAGCAGATGGTGGATTACGACCGCGTCAAGGCCGAGAACCAGGCCTACAAGGCACTGGAAAGCATCCAGAGCCAGCGGCCAGAGATGAGCTATCTTTCCAGCTTTGTCATTGGCCGTGATCCGCTGGATTCCTTCTATGGCTTCACGCTGGACCGCGGCACGCTGGATGGCGTGGCCGTCAACGATGCCGTGGTCAGTGATCAGGGCTACCTGCTGGGCATGGTGGTGGAGGCTGAGCCCACCAGCTGCAAGGTGATGACCATTCTTCACCCCAACTTCAACGCGGCGGGCGTGGTATCCCGCACCCGTGACAACGGCATCGTCACCGGCAGCTCCGAATATGCCGCCGATGGCCTGTGCGTGCTGACCAACCTTGCGCGCAACACCCTGACGGAGAAAAGCGACCAGGTGGTCACCACCGGGCTGGGCGGGGTGTTCCCGGCTGACCTGCTGGTGGGCGTGGTACAGGAACTGGTGCCCGAGGTCAGCGGCAAATCGACCATTGCCGTCATCAAACCCGGTACCGACCCCCGCACGGTGCGCCATGCGTTCATCATTACCAGTTTCTGAGGAGGGACCCTGATGGAATCACGCCGGAAACGCAGCCGGGGCCAGATCGTCAAATGGATCTGCTATGCGCTGCTGGGCCTTCTTTGTGCTGTTTTGCAGACCACGCCCGGGCTGTTCCAGTTCGGGGCGGCAAAGCCGCTCTGGTTGCTGCCGCTGGCGCTGGCGGTCGCCGTGTTTGAGGGCGAGTTCGCCGGGGCTGTCTTTGGGGCGGTCTGCGGCCTGATGTGGGACTGGCTGGCCGGGCGCACCGTGGGCATGCTGGCGCTGGAGCTGCTGCTGCTCTGCTTTGCCGTTTCGGCGGTGATGCAGCTCTACTTCAAGAATTCGGCCGCAAACTTTGCACTCATTGCGTCTGCTGCCGCCCTGCTGGTGCTCACGCTGGACTGGCTGTTTTTCTACTACATGCCCGGTTACAGCGGCGCGGCCAGCCGCTGGCTGTGGTTCGTGCTGCCCACGGCGGCGCTCTCGGTGCCCGTCTGCTTCCCTCTGTTCGGGGTCGTGCGCCGCATCCACGAAGAATTTAAGATCGACAACGGCGTGGTGTAACGCACCCCGCGCCGGAAGGAGAATCCATGAACCAAGAAGAACGGAAAACCGCCATCCGGCGGATGCGTGTTCTGGTTGCCGCCGCCTGCATCCTCATGCTGCTGTACGGGCTGCGGCTCATCTTTTTACAGCTGGTCAACGGGGACGATTTCAAATCCCAGGCCACCAACACCACCGACTACAAGTTTACGGTCACGGCGGCACGCGGTGATATTGTGGACAGCCGGGGGGAGCGCATTGCCACCAGCGTCACGAGCTACAACGTGGTGCTCAACAAGCTGCTGATGGGAGACGAAGATCTGGACGGGATGCTCCAGAAGATCGTCGAGCTGCTGCGTGCCAACGGTGAGAGCTGGAACGATACTCTGCTCATCAGCCAGCCGGATGCAGCGGGCAATTATACCTTTACCGCCGAAGAGGGCAGCACCAGGGATCAGAAAGCCCTTGCCGCCATGAAGGACAATCTTGGTTTACAGCAGTATGCAACGGCCAATGATGTGATGGAGAAGCTGGTGGAGGACTACGACCTTGCCAGCTATCCGCTGAGCTGGCAGCGCACGCTGGGCGGCATCCACTATGAGATGCAGCTGCAGGCGTTCTCCAATGTGAACAACTTTATCATGGCGGAAAACGTCAGTGAGGCCACCGTGGCGACCATCAAGGAGCACAGCCTCTCGCTGCCGGGTGTGGAGATCGTGGAAACGAGTACCCGCAGCTATGAGCAATCCACGGTGCTGCCCCATGTGCTGGGCCGGGTGGGCAAGATCACCGCTGAAAAGTGGAAGGTGACCGATGAAAACGGCCAGACCACCTACCCCTTGCGCGAAAAAGGCTACAACATGAACGACATCATCGGCATCTCGGGCCTGGAATCGGCCTATGAGGACGAACTGCGGGGCAAGGATGGCGTGGAGACCATCACCCGCAACTCCGATGGTGTCATTGTGGATACGGCCCTGACCACAGTGCCCGAGCCGGGCCACACCGTGCAGCTGACCATCGACAGCCGGTTCCAGAAGGCGGTGGACAAGGCACTGGCCGAGAACATCGACATGATCAACCGGGTCTACAACACCGGCAGCATGAAGGCTGCCGCCTGTGCCGCCGTGGTGCTGGATGTGAAGGACGGCAGCGTGCTGGCCGCATCCAATTACCCCAGCTTTGACCAGAACCTGTATGCCACCCAGTACAGCGAGTACAGCGCGGACGAGAGTCTGCCCCTGTTCAACCGGGCACTGCAGGGCCTGTACACCCCCGGCTCCACCTTCAAGCCTGCCGTGGCGGTGGCGGCGCTGGATTCGGGCCTCATCAACCGGTATTCCACCGTGTTCTGCAACGGTGTGTACAATTATTACAGCGACTACCACCCCAAGTGTACCCGCCACGGCCACAGCGGCAACATCGACGTGATCACCGCCATCAAGTGGAGCTGCAACATCTTCTTCTACGACGTGGGCCGCCGCCTGACCAGTGAGGTCTACGACGCCTACGCCTACAAGCTGGGCATGGGTGTGCGCACCGGCGTGGAGGTCAGCGAGGCGCTGGGTCACCTGACCAGCAAGACCGACTCCAACTATATCGAGTCGCTGGACGTCCAGGCCGCCATCGGTCAGGGCAACACCGTGGTCAGCCCGGTGCAGCTGGCCACCTACGCGGCCACCATCGCCAACCGGGGCACCCGCTACCGCACCCACTTCGTCAAGGCCATCCTGGACTCCAACACCGGCGAGGTGCTGCAGGAGACCCAGCCCGAGGTCATGGACGTCATTGAGGACAGGGGAGAGACCTTTGATCTGGTGCAGCAGGGCATGATCGGCGTGTCCCAGACCATCCCGGTGCTGGCCAGCTACCCCTATACCATCGCCTGCAAGACCGGCACCCCCCAGCGCAGCGAGGGGTACTACGTCGGCAGCACCTATAAGCACTACACCAATACCATGATGATCGCCTACGGCCCGGCGGAGGACCCCCAGATCGCCATCGGCATCGTGGTGGAGTACGGCGGCGGCGGCGCCCGCGCGGGCAACCTGGTGGCGGATATCTTCAACGCCTGGTTCGCCATGCAGGATGGCACCCTGAATGAGGATGGCACCATCGGCAAGCAGGAGACCGCCGCAGACAGCACTTCTGCTGCCCAGACTGCCCCCGCCCAGACCGAAACCGGCACGGATGCGGCAGCGGATACGGCCACAGACCCCGCCGCAGGCACCACGGATGCTGCTCAGGAGACCGCACCTGCCGGGCAGGATGCTTTAGACAATTGAAGAAGGATAAAACGCTGAAACACTGCTTTTGGTGAATTCTGGCGCTTTTTTCCGAAAAAAGTATGAAGTTTGTCTAAAAAACGGTTGTAAAAGAACGGAAACTGTGATACTATGATATATGCAAGAAAATGCCCACTGGCAAAACAAAGGAGAGGTTGACCGATGACGATTGCACTGATTGCGCATGACTCCAAAAAAGAGCTGATGGTTCAGTTCTGTACGGCGTATTGCCGGATTTTGAGCCAGCATAAATTGGTGGCTACGGGCACCACCGGCAAGCTGATCTCTGAGGCAACGGGTCTGCAGATCCAGCGCTTTCTGGCAGGTGTTCAGGGCGGTGATCAGCAGATCGCATCCCGCATTGCCTGCAATGAGGTCGATCTGCTCCTGTTCTTCCGCGATCCGATCAACGCAAAGCCCAGCGAACCCAACGAGATGACCCTGCTGCGCCTGTGTGATGTGCATAACATCCCGCTGGCCACCAACATCGCCACCGCGGAGGTGCTCATCCACGGTCTGGAGCGTGGAGATCTGGATTGGCGGGATATCGTCCACCCGCAGAACTGAAAACTGGAATAAAACACAAGCCCCCGCATGTTGGCCGGAAAACCAACGTGCGGGGGCTTTTTTGCATCCCTGTGATGTTACAGGAACGTGACGGTTTCGGACAGAGGCTTGCGGGAGCTGTGGTTGGGCAGGGGACCTGCACCCTCGGCAGCGTGGCCCAGATCAAGGAGCATCACGATCTCCTCGTTTTCGGGCAGACCCAGCGCTTTTGCCAGCTTGTCCGGGTCAAAAAAGTTGACCCAGCAGCTGTCTACGCCTGCATTGGCAGCGCCCAGCAGCAGGTGGGTGGCCACGATGGCGGCATCCTCCATGCCGGAGTTCATCCGTTCGCCGGGGTAAGTAAAGGTGTGGTTCTTGTCATAGGCGACCACCAGACAGACGGGGGCACCGTAACGGCAGGGAGTGGCAGCATCGATCTTTGCCAGCCCCTCTTCGGACTGAACGACGTAGATGCGCTGTTCCTGGGTGTTCTTGGCGGTGGGTGCCAGCCGACCGGCTTCCAGAATGGTGTGGAGTGCTGCAGCGTCTACCTTGCCTGTACCAAAATTTTTGCAGGAATACCGCTGTGCAATAAGCTGAGTGAATTCCATAACGATCTCCTCCTGACTTGGATTGGACGGAACAGAGCGCCGCATGCAAGTGCTCTGTTATGCTGATTATACCACACTGCGCCGGTGGCGCAACCCTTAAAAGAGATCCAGCATGTTGTCCAGATAGATCGCCTCCCGGACGTGGATCTGATACTCCGGCCGGGTCAGATAATAGAGCAGAAACTCCAGCACCAGCGCGCTGCCCAGCCCGCGCCCTTCCAGCTTGAAATTGGAAAAGCCCAACGGCAGATAGCGCTCCCGGATGTCCGCAGTGCCGATGAACCCGGGGTTTTCCATCGCCTTGGAAAAGCGGTAGCCCTCCTGCGCGCCGGGGGCGGTGCACCGATGTTCGCAGACCTCCCCCAGATTTTTGCGGCTGACGGCTTCGTAGCAGCGCCTGCGCTCAGTGCAGCCGAACCAGCAGCACTCGTTGCAGAGAAATTCTACCTTGTCCTTTTCGGGCTGGGAGAGTGCATTCAGGACATCGAAGGCCTTGTTCAGCCGGAAATCCGGTACGACATACCGGAACTCCGGCCGCCGGACCTCTGCCTGAAACGCCTGAAGATCCGTCAGGACCTTGGTGGTGGAGGATACGAGATAAAGCTCCGGGTAATGCTGCTGCAGGTAGTTCAAAAGCAGCTCGGAGTGAACGATGACCCCATTCTGCACAGTGCCCCGCTGGGCAAACTGCTGACACACTGCGTTGCATTTCCGGTCTGAAAGGTGCTCCGGGCGGAGCAGGGAATTGCTGAATGTGAGCCGGGCAGAGATGCCGTATTCCTGGGTCAGGGCCAGAACTTCGGCGGGGGAGTGCTCCCCGGCCTCCACGCGGCCCCCGCCCCAGATGCAATCCGGCGGCGCGCCATAGATGGAGCCGATCTCGCACCAGTCATAAAAATATTCCCGGTGCTCCCGGAACAGGGGCAGGAACAGGCGGTAGAGCTCGTAGAACTCGAACAGCCCGGGCAGGTGATAGCAGGCGGTATGTTTCATTCTCAGATTTCCTCGGTGTCAGAAGGTGCAGCGGTGATATCCCGGTAAAAGATCGCCCAGGCCGCTTCCTCGTAGGGGTGCAGAAAGAAGAAGCCGGCGCTCAGCGGGATGGACAGCAGGATCAGCGGAACAAGGACCGTATCCGCCGAGCGGGTGAAGGCAAAGACGAGAGAGAAACCAATCAGCATGGGCAGGGTGCAGAGCAGCTCCCAGCCCAGAAAGCTGAGATCGAGGCAGAACAGCCGCCACTTGTTGCCGTCCATGATGCGCCGGGATTCAGTGATGGCTTCGTTGGCCGTCAGGCCGGGGTGCTCGGCCATGATATAGGGGGTCATGGCATAGCTGTAGGCTTTTACCACGCCGGGGATGAACAGCAGCAGCGACCAGAGCGCCACATAAAGCCCCTGCAGGAAATTCATGCAGAAGCCGTCCCACAGGCGGTGCTTCTGGGAAGCGAGGTCGGAGAGGGCAGCGTCCCTGCCGTCTGCAAGGTTCAGGTTGAACCGGGCGTAGCCCAGCCGCGCCGCACCGCCCACGATGAAGGTGAACACTGCCCAGGCAAGGATGCAGACCACAAGAACCGCCAGCACGCCGCCGCTGCCGGTGGAAAACAGCCCGGCAAACCCTGGGGTGTCGCCGTTGGCGTTCTGGCTCATGTTGGAGATGACCCTGTCTGAGCTGCTCACAATGTTGGCGCTCAGCAAACTGGCGATCAGTCCGGCCAGAACAGCTGTCTTCCATCTGCCGCGCAGGGCATCCAGCGCAAGGGCACGATAATCAGCAGAAAATTTCATAGAGCTTTCCTCCTGTCAGCAATGGAGATCGTTTGTTGAAAAACGGCAGCTGCCGTTTTATATAAAATACGTTTCAGCCTGCACAAAAATTGCAGCCGGGACTTCTTTTGCAAAGGCTCATCCCCGGGCATCCTGCCGGGTGGTGCTGAAATATTCCTTGGGGGTCATGCCGTACTCCTTTTTAAAGGCGCGGAAAAAGTGGTTATAGCCCCCGAAACCGCTGGTTTTGTACACCTCGGTGATGGGCAGGCCCTGCTCAATGAGGGTGCAGCAGCGGTCCAGTCGGGCCTTTACGATGTAGCGGTGTACGGTCTGGCCGGTCTGGCGTTTGAATTCCCGGGCAATATGCTCCCGGGAGACGAAAAACTCCTTTTCCAGACGCTCCAACGTCAGTTCCTCGGTGAGGTGCGACTGAATAAACAGGAATACCTCATCCAGCATCAGGTGGTGGCGGCTGACAGAAGCGGTGTGGAATTCGGCATGGATGCAGGCACGCAGTGCCAGCACCACGAACATCTGCAGGATGCCGTGCTCGAACGCCGTCGCGCCGAACTGGCTGCTCTCCTGGGGGAGTACCAGCAGCTTCCGGGCAAGATTCTTCAGCAGCATATAGATCTGGCTGTCCGGCCGGACAGCCACCTGCCGGAAGGGCACCACGTTGAAGCTTTTTTCAAAGTCAGTGTCCTCATCCGACAACTGCGCCAGCATCTGGGGAGACAACTGCACCCGGATGATCTCCAGCGGGCCGTAGGCTCCGGCATATTCCAGCCTGCCGCCCTGCCCGGGCTTGAGGATGATCAGATTCTGCTGCTGGGCGGGCAGCACCACTTCGCTGCACCGGAACACCCCGCTGCCCCGGATGACCAGAAACAGGTCATAATACGCGCCCGAAAAGAATTCCCGAACCGTGCTTTGTTCAAAAAGATAACGTTTGGCTGTATAATTCACCAAAATTCCCTCCGTGGAACTGTCAGATGCGACAGTTTGTTGTACACAACTGAAAAGTACAACTGTCATAATTGCATAATACATCAATTTGCGATAGTTTTCAATCATTTTTTGGATATGCTTTGACGCAAAATTAACGTATAATACAATCGAAGAGAAGAGGCTTGTGTGAAAAGCCTCGTGGTTTCATCTGTTTTTTAAGGAGGATAAAACGCAATGGACCAGAAAAAGACCGTTCGGCCCTTCTCCATGAAGGACAAGATCGGCTATACACTGGGCGATCTGGGCTGCTGCTTCACGGAGCAGTACCGCGCCATGTATCTGTCGATCTTCTACACCCTGATCCTGCAGGTCAACCCCTTCCATGTGGGTATCCTGCTGCTGATCACCAAGATCTGGGATGCCGTCAACGACCCCATCATCGGCGCGATCGTGGACTCCCGCAAGGCCACCAAGGGCGGCAAGTTC
Organism: Faecalibacterium sp. Marseille-Q4137; assembly: GCF_017377535.1. Taxonomy (NCBI): domain Bacteria; kingdom Bacillati; phylum Bacillota; class Clostridia; order Eubacteriales; family Oscillospiraceae; genus Faecalibacterium; species Faecalibacterium sp. Marseille-Q4137. Next base: position 60,160 of record NZ_JAFREK010000006.1, on the reverse strand, counting down.
ATCCCGTGGATCCGCGCTTTCTCGTTCCCCATGGCAGTGCTCTGTGTGCTGGCCTTTGTCAATGTGGGCAACATCAGCTACGGTCTGCGTCTGGCTTACATGTTCATCACCTATGTGCTGTATGAGGCACTGTACACCTGCGTCAACGTGCCCTTCGGCACCCTGTCCAGCGTGATGACCGATGATGTGAGCCAGCGCACCGCCCTGTCCCGTTACCGCAGCCTGGGCGGCACCATCTTTATGACCGTCATGGTTATGGTCGGCCCCCTGTTCCTGTATGTGGACAACCAGCCTGTGGCTGGCCGCTTCCTGATGCTGGCCTGCATCTGCGCCATGCTGGGCCTGCTGTGCCTGCAGATCACCTGCGTGTGGTGCAAGGAGCGTGTGGAAGTGCCTGAGCGTCCGCAGGGCGAAAAGCTGAACTACCTGCATGTTCTCAAGGAAATCTCCCACAACAAAGCCCTGCTGGGCGTGATGTTCTTCAGCCTGACCGGCATGATCGGTGCATCCGTGGTCAACGGCCTGAACACCTACCTGTACAAGGATTTCTTCGGCAACGTTAAAATTCAGGCTGTCTCCGGTATGCTGAGCGTTCTGTACGCTGTGCTGTCCTTTGCCATCACCCAGCCTCTGGCCAACAAGCTCGGCAAGAAGGAGTGGTGCTGCATGGGCGCAGGCTTTGCCGCCGTCGTGTTCGGCATCCTGTTCTTCTTCCCCATCCATAACCCCGTGGCTTTCATCGTTATCAACGGCATCTGCTACCTGGGCGCTTCCGGTATGCAGGTGCTGATCTGGGCCATGGTCAACGATGCCATCGACTACCATGAGCTGCAGACCGGCGAGCGCAACGAGGGCATCGTCTACTCCACCTACTCCTTCTTCCGCAAGCTCGCAAGCGCCATCTCCGGCAGCCTGTCCAGCTTTGTGCTGGGTGCCATCGGCTACAACGTGACCGCAGGCGCTGTGCAGACCGCAGGCGTTGTGAACGCCATCTGGAAGAGCTACACCGGTGTCTACTTCCTGGGCTACGGCATTGCAGTGGCCATCCTGTTCTTCGTCTACCCCCTGACCAAGCAGAAGACGGCCGAGATGCTGGCAGAGCTGAAGAGCCGCCGCGCCGCAAAGGAGAGCAAGTAAACCATGAAGATTTTACAGGTTCAGTTTCAAAACCGCAATGGCCACACCCTGCGTGGCATCGTGACCCTGCCTGATACGGAGGGCAAGGTACCCTTTGTGGTGCATCTGCACGGCTTTGCCGGCAGCTGCAGCGGCTACAAGTCCATGTACACCCACCTGTCCCGCGCTCTGGCAGCGCAGGGCATCGGCAGCGCCCGGTTTGATTTCTACGGCAACGGCGAGAGTGACGGCGAGTTCGAGGATATGAGCTTCGACGGCCTGCACACCGATGCACAGGATATCTTTGCATGGGCAGCTGAGCAGCCCTATGTGGACAGCGAAAAGCTGTTCCTCTCCGGCCAGAGCATGGGCGGCTACATTGCCGCTTCCTGCGCACCGGTGATCCAGCCCCACGGCCTGATCCTGCTGTGCCCGGGCGCCGGGATGTGGTTCGGCTGCGCCCAGCGCGCCGACGGTGTGACCCAGACCGGCAAGGACTACGCCGACATGGAGGGTCTGTGCTACAAGATGGCCTTTAACTACGAGATGGCAAAGCACCCCGATCCCTTTACCGAGGCCAAGGGCTACAACGGCCCGGTGCTGCTGCTGCGCGCCGACGATGACCGTCTGGTGGACGAGGGCACCTGCAGCCGCTATGCCGAGGGTTACACCGCACCTGAGGTGGACACCATTGCAGGCGGTGGACACAACTTTGCCACGCTGACCGCCCGTGCCGCCGTGGAGGAAAAGACCGCCGCATTCATCAAAGCACATCTGTAAGGAGGCATTTGTATGGAAAACATGATCCTGCAGCCCATTGTAGTGGGCGGACAGACCTTTAAGAACCGCATCATGTTCCCCCCGCTGACCACCGGCTACGAGAAGAACGGCATGATCAGCGAGCAGGACATGGGTTTTTACACCCGCCTGGCCAAGGGCGGCGTGGGTTACATCGTTCTGGGCGATGTGGCACCCATCAACAGCTTTTCTCCTACCCCCAAGCTGTTTGACGACAGCCAGATCCCTGCCTTCAAGGAGCTGGCCGACAGCGTCCACGCTTACGGCACCAAGCTGGGCATCCAGATCTTCCACCCGGAGTACGACGTGGATGCCATCAACAGCCTGTTCATGCAGAAGAAGTTTGACGAGATGCGTCAGCGCCTGCATCACGACATGATGTTCTTTACCGATGAGGTCAGCGAGGAAATGCTGATGGCTATCATCGATAAGATGTGCGCCTGCGCGGTGCGTGCCCAGAAGGCCGGTGTGGACGTGATCCAGATCCACGGCGACCGCCTGAACGGCTGCCTGTGCTCCACCCGGATGAACCACCGCACCGACAAGTTCGGCGGCAGTCTGGAGAACCGGGTTCGCTTTGCCCGGATGCTGACCCGCGCCATCCGCAAGGCTGTGCCGGATATGATCATCGACTACAAGCTGTCCATCGTCACCCCGCAGCGCGGCAAGGGCGGCATTGACGAGGCCGATGCCGTGCAGTTTGCCCAGTGGCTGGTGGAGGACGGCGTGGATATGTTCCACGTTGCCCAGGCCAACCACACCGGCAACATGGCCGATACCATTCCTCCCATGGGTGTGCAGCCCTACGGCTTCTTTGTCAGGATCGCCGGCGACATCAAAAAGGCTGTCAACGTGCCGGTCAGCGCCGTGGGCCGTATCGTGGATGCCGAGATGGCTGAGCGCGTCATCGAGAGCGGCATGGCTGATATCGTTGCCATGGGCCGCCCGCTGCTGGCTGACCCCGACTGGGGCACCAAGATCGCTGCCGGTAAGGCCTGCGATATCCGCCGCTGCATCAGCTGCAACAAGGGCTGCACCGATGCTATCCAGAACCGCCAGTTCCTCTCCTGCGTGCTGAACGCAGAGAACGGCTACGAGAACAGCCGCAGCATCCAGCCTGCAGAGCAGAAAAAGAAGATCGCTGTCCTGGGCGGCGGCCCTGCCGGTCTGGAAGCAGCCCGTGTGGCAGCCCTGCGCGGCCATGATGTGACCCTGTTTGAAAAGACCACCTCTCTGGGCGGTCAGCTGAACATCGCCTGCGTGCCTCCCCGCAAGGAGGAGATGCGCCGCGCCACGCAGGATCTGATCCATGCAGTCTGCAACGCCGGTGTGCACCTGTGCATGGGCCAGACCCGCACTGCCGAGCAGCTGAAGGATGCCGGTTTTGAGGCAGTCATCAACGCTGTGGGTGCCCACAGCGCCGCACCCCGCATCCCCGGCATTGACGGCGTGAACGTGGCCGATGCCTGGAAGGTGCTGGCCGGTGAGCAGCAGGTGTACGGCACTGTGGCTGTCATCGGCGGCGGCATGGTGGGCTGCGAGACCGCAGAGTATCTGGCTGCCCGCGGCTGCAAGGTGTCCGTCATTGAGATGATGGACAAGATCGCAGCAGGCGAGAGCACCACCATTCTGCCCACCCTGCTGGAGAACTACAAGACCTACGGCGTGGAGCAGTACCCCAGCCACAAGGTCAAGGAGTTCCGCATGGATGCCGTTGTCTGTGAGAACAAGGACGGCGCAGAGGTGACCATCCCCTGCGATTACATCGTGCTGGCTATGGGCGCACGCTCCAACGAGTTTGACGCTGCTGCGCTGGAAGCTGCCAACATCCCGGTGTACTCCATCGGCGATGCCGCAGGCAAGGCTGCAGATATCTCCAACGCCATCCGTACCGGCTACGATACCGCCTGCCAGCTGTAAAGTAGTCTGAGATGCGCACAGCGCATCGCCAAAAGTGCAAGCCCGGAAGGTCTGTGTGCCTTCCGGGCTTGCTTTTTTTCGGGAAAAGACGTGATCATTGGCCGCCCTCTGCGATATTTTTCCGTCGGTTAAGACTGGATATAGAAATCCGACAAGAGTTGTGTTAGAATAAGGCATCCGGGAGCGCCATGCGGCGGGTGCTCCGCTTCAACATGAAAAATGGAGGCTTTTTATGAAAAAGACCTATCGCTCGTTCTTTTGTCTGCTTGCAGTGCTGCTGCTCAGTGTCAGTGCACTGCCCGCTGCCTCGGCACTGTTTTCGGAGCGGCTCTACTACTATGGTACGGTGGAAGAGATCAGCCGCAATGAGGACGGCACGGTGGAGTCCGTACTGGTGACCGCAGAGGGGCAGGAGACCTATGAAATGGTGATCACTGAGCGCACCCAGTGGCAGGACCATGACGAAAAGACCACCTCCGATCCCGCTACCCTTGCAGTGGGGGAGCAGATCTGTGTGGTGCACGACCCTGCCGTGATGATGTCGCTGCCGCCGCAGTCGGTGGCTTATACCGTCATCCGCAATTTCCCCGCAGGTACGGATCTGGAGCAGGAAGCCCGCGACGCTGCCTGCCCGGTGAAGCAGTTCTTCGCCCGGACCCGCAAGGCCATTGAGGACTGGTTCTACCAGACCATGCCCATTGCGGAGTGAATCTGACTGCATCGTAAAAAAGGAAAAACATCTGCTGTCCCACACCGGAGGCTGTCACGTCCGGCAAAGGGGCAGCAGATGTTTTTTTGTGTGTAATCCTGCCTTGTTCAACTTACGATTCATCCAGTTGGGCAGCAGTGCAGAAACACTCAGTTCCGCTGGAACCCAAGATAGCGGGTGCCCTGAAAACTCAGCTTTCCAATGTCGCCCTCCACAAGCATTCCGTAGTCCGAACCACTTACGGTAAGCTCCATGCGGTCGCCGCTCTCTACCTGAAAGGTCACATAATAGGTGGTAAACGTATGCATCATCGTGTTGTCCGTGTGGTGATGAGAGACCTCCGTGCGCTTTGCCACCACCGCTGCCGGAACGGTGAGCCGCGGCGAATGGTTGTTTTTATTCCATGTGCGGATATTTCCGATGATGGTGTATAGAATCATGCCCAGAACCACAAGGAACAGGATGGGAAACAGGATGTTGAACAACAGATCAAATCCAGCGAAAAACATCTTACTCCTCCAAAATTTCTTCCAGCAGTCCCTTTACGTCCTCCAAAAAGGATTCCTCTCCAAGGGTGTTCACTTTGAAGAACACCGCCTGACTGCCGCCTGCGGTGATGGCGGATAACCGGATCGGGCTGTCCCCGTTCTGAAACATGGTCAGCGTCAGACTCAGGCGATTACCGCCCATCACGCTGTACCGTTCAAAGACGCGGACGCTGCACCGGGCATCGCCCTCTTTGAAATCACTTCCGGCTTCCAGCTCTGCCGACCAGCTGCTGGCCGGAATTTCGTTTTCCAACTTCCAGAGCAGCTGATCAAATTTCTTGTTCTGAATGGTCTTTTCAAAGATCGCCATAATGGTTCCTCCGTTTTACCAACAAAATTCGGTCCCTTATCCTTAATACGAACGAACCCGCAGGAAAATTGCAGAATGCCATCCCTGCGCTCCGGATTCGGAGGAATACTTTGTGATCTTCCAACAGCATACAGTAGCACCAGGGGGTGCTGTGTATGCTATTAACGCTGCTGCAATTTTTCGCTACAAAATTTCTGGTGCTGGCGCTGCATCTGGAAGCGGGGAGTTTCCCAAAGCCGCTCAGCGCACGGGAGGAGATCGAAACCTTTGCGGCTCTGCGGGCGGGGGACAGGAGTGCGCGGGAGAAGATCATCCGGCACAACCTGCGGCTGGTGGCCCATGTGGCAAAGAAATACTACGCCCAGCCCGGCGACCAGGAGGACCTGATCTCAATTGGAACCATTGGGCTGATGAAGGCCGTGGATACCTTTGACACCACCCGCAAGGCGCGGTTTGCGACCTATGCCAGCAGATGCATTGAGAATGAGCTGCGGATGCATTTTCGCAGGGAGCGCAGAAATGGTGTGGTCGTTTCCCTGCAGGAAACACTGGAAGCGGGGAAAGAAGACAGCGCGTTGACTCTTTCCGATGTGCTGCAGGACGGCTTCTGCATGGAGGATGCCTGTGAGCGGCAGGACGAGGCCCGGCGGCTGCGCAGGCTGATCGAGGGCCTGCCCGCCCGGGAGCGCAAGCTGATTCTGCTGCGGTACGGGCTGGCGGGTCAGCCGCCCCTGACCCAACTGGAAACGGCACAGCTGCTCCAGATCAGCAGAAGTTATGTCTCAAGGCTCGAGACCCACGCACTGGAACAGCTGCGCAAAGGCTGGCTTCAAGAATCACCGGGAGAATAAAGGGTGCCGCCTGCGGGCGGCGTACATATCCTCTTTTGCAATGGGATTTGGTGTGGTATACTGAATTCGTAAAATTGAAAAACGAGAAGGTGCAAAATGAAATGAAAATCCGTAAGGCAAACGCGAAAAAATAGATTCCATAAGCGAGTGACCTGAAAAGGACACCACCGAGAAAAGGAAGCCTCTATGAAAAAAGCATTGGCAGTACGGGAGCAGCAATGGTATCAGACGATCACGGCATGCTGCCTTCTGTGAGTGCTAAATTGATTCGAAGGAAAGTATGTGAGAAGAATTCTGTGTTCTGTTGCGTTCTTGCGGTCGAAATGTTGCAGGATGGCAAGCCTACACTGATTTACGCAATAGTTTGCAAGAAACCTGAAGAAAATTTTGCAAAAGAGAACTTTATGGGACATTACTTCTGCTAAAATGACCTTAGAAGAAACAAAAAGAAACTTCTGAGGAGGACAAAACAATGTCAAACGGTGATTATGGTTACTTCGGCAAAGGCGATACGGGCTATGCCCAGTACATGACGGCGTTCAACCGCAACTTCGGCGGCTCGTCCGGCGGCGGTGGTGGTGGCGGAAACCACAACAACAATGGCGGTGGCGGCGGGGACGGCAGCGGATGCGGCTGCCTGATCGCTATTGCAGTGGTCGTGGTGCTGATCCTGATCATCTTGGATGGCTGAATCAATCCCTGCAGGTGAAACACAGGTTTTCCCTGTGGGGATTTTTTGAATCCGCTTGTAGAAAGCAACGGTCTATGGTAGAATGAAACCAAAGAAAAACAGGAGGGCTAACACATGGTTTTATTGGTTGTGGATACACAGAAAGGTATCGTGGATGAACGCCTGTATGCGTTTGAAAAGTTTGTCAGCAACATCAAGGAGCTGATCCGGACTGCCCGCGAACAGGGAATCGAGGTCGTCTATGTCCAGCATGACGATGGGCCCGGCACCGGTTTCTCCATCGGGGATGATGAGTTTGATATCTATTCTGAGTTTGCACCACTGCAGACCGAAAAACGGTTCGTCAAGACTGTATGCAACGCTTTCAAGAAAGAGAGCGGATTGCTGGAATATCTGACCGCAAAGGGCGAAAAAGATGTGATGGTCTGCGGCATCATGACCGACTTCTGCATCAATGCAACGATAGAAGCAGGCTTTGAGCACGATTTTCATATGATCGTCCCTGCCTATGCAAATTCCACGCAGGACAACGAGTATATGACAGGGGAGCAGAGCTACCACTATTACAATGAATTCCTCTGGCCAGATTGTTATGCCGATTGCGTGCCTATGGAGAAAGCGTTGGAACTGCTCAAAAAGTGATGTGTTTACAATGATTTTTGAAAAAGTAAAAAATCAGATTCAAGTGGTGCAGGGTGATATTACCAAACTGGACTGTGACGGCATCGTGAATGCGGCCAATCGCAGTCTGTTGGGCGGCGGTGGCGTGGATGGTGCCATCCACCGGGCAGCAGGACCGGAATTGTTGGCGGAGTGTCGTACGCTGCACGGCTGCCGCACCGGAGAAGCAAAAATCACTAAGGGCTACCGGTTGAAAGCAAAGTATATCATTCATACGGTAGGCCCGATATATTCCGGCACAGCAGAGGATGCCGCGCAGCTGGCGGACTGCTACCGCAATTCGCTGAACCTTGCCAAAGAGCATGATGTCCATAGCATTGCGTTCCCGGCAATTTCGACCGGCGTGTATGGCTACCCGCTGGAAGATGCCACGGAGATTGCAGTCAAAACAGTGGCACAGTGGCTGGAAGCACATGCGTATTACGCAATGCAGGTGATTTTCTGCTGCTTCGATGCCCGGACGGAGCGGGTATATCAGGCAAGGCTGTAACCGGAAGAGGTGTGAGAGATGGGCTTTTTCAAAAAGCTGTTTACAGGGATCGGGTTTGCGGCAGGATTTCTGTTCTTCGGATGCTTGTCAGTGATTGTGTATTCATGCAGACGTGAAACTCCCGACGGACGGTCAGAATGACAGTGGGGCGGTGGAGCAGAAACTGCATGTCCTGTTGTACAAGTCCACGCTGCCAGAAAATGACCTGAATCGGGCACTGGACGAGCTTCGGACAGAGCGCAGACGGCAAAAGGCAGAGTATCAGGGGGCACCGTTTGCGGATGTGTTTCTGGTGAACCTGATTTTATCCGATGAGGACAGTGAACGGGCCTGCATCGTGGATGTGGGGGATACGGGCATGAGCTATGTCATTCCATGGAGCAGCATCCCGAAAGACCTGCAGGAACCTCTGCACCGCTACGTATCGGAAGCGGAAGGAAAACTCTGCGGCTACTGCAAGGAAGAACTCTGCAACAGCGAAAACGGCAGGATGGTCGTGGAACTGTATCTTAGTAAACAGGATGGGCATGGCTCCCGAATCCTGTACTGAAAATGGAGTAAAGATTGAAATACAGAGAAATCGCAGACGGCATTTTTGTTGACCGTCCCAACCGCTTTATTGCCCATGTGGAAGTGAATGGAGCAGTGGAAACCGTCCATGTCAAGAACACCGGGCGGTGCAGGGAACTGCTGCTGCCCGGTGCGGCGGTGCGTCTGGAAGTGTCAGACAACCCGAAACGCAAGACAAAATACGACCTTGTGGCGGTACGCAAGCAGGAACTTGGCTGGGTCAATATGGACAGTCAGGCACCCAATAAGGTGGTAGGGGAGTGGCTTGCAAAACAGGGCTACGACTATATCAAGCCGGAATTCACCTATGGGAAGTCCCGCATCGACTTTTATATGGAAAAGGGCGAGCAAAAGTATCTGATGGAAGTCAAGGGCTGCACACTGGAAGTGGACGGTATCGGCTATTTCCCGGATGCACCCACCGAGCGGGGGGTGAAGCACCTGCACGAGCTGGCACAGGCACAGCGGACAGGATATCAGTGCGCTGTGGCCTTTGTGATTCAGATGGAAGGCATCACCGAGGTGCGGCCAAATGTCAGCACACAGCCGGAGTTTGGCACGGCACTGGCCGAAGCAAAGGCTGCAGGTGTGCAAGTGCTGTTTTTGCTCTGCCATGTAGGGCGGGATAGTCTGGAAATCGTGGAGCAGAGGGAAGGGTGAAGACGGCAGAAAAACGCTTTGCGTGATTCAGTTACAGAAATCATAAATAGGAAATGTTATCATATAGATACAAGAAACACACCGATAACATTCCAATGGAGGATTTCGATATGAAGGCAAAGTTTTACATCTGCAATCACTGTGGCAACCTCGTCACTACCATCCATAACGCAGGCGTTCCGCTGGTCTGCTGCGGGGAGAAAATGAAAGAGCTGGTTCCCAATACGGTGGAAGCCAGCGGCGAGAAGCATCTGCCGGTGGCAGAGCTTTCTGGCAGTCGTCTCACGGTCACAGTGGGCGCGGTGGAGCACCCCATGGCGGATGTTCACTATATCCAGTGGATCTTCGTGGAGACTGAGAACGGCGGGCAGATCCGCTATCTGAATCCGGGGCAGGCTCCCAACGCGGTGTTTGAACTGGGCAGTGAAAAACCGGTGGCCGTTTACGCATACTGCAATCTGCATGGGCTCTGGATGACGAAACTCTGATACAATCAATGCAAACGGGGAGTGATTTGATGTCACTCCCTGTTTTTTTTGATGAGAACTTTATGCGGTTCCTTTGGTTCGGAACTGTGTATAAATGGGATGGATAAAATGAGTAGGCACACTATATGCGTTTGTTAAACGCTGATAGCGTTCAATTTTTTGCGTGGAATCGTGAAAATGAGACCTGTGAAAAACGTAGAAAATTTGATATGGTTGCGCTGCAAACTAAGACATATTGATGCTTTTGAAACGAGAAGCCGCTGCTGCTCGATTGAGTTGCTGCAGGATCTTTCGTCCTGCCTGAATGTCAGAACGGACTATCTGCTGAACGGAGATGCACCGCATAACAACCATCTGAGGGAAAGACTGACGTTTCTTGCACAGGAATTAGAAAAGATTACGGCGGACCTCCCGGTATGGGGATAGGAAAAGCAAAATCCTCTTTTTCAATGCCCAAAAGCGTGGTAGAATAGGGAAAAGATTCAATATCTGAAAAACGGAGCGCGCAACAATGAAGATTCTGGTCAGCGCCTGTCTGCTGGGCGAAAACTGCAAATACAGCGGCGGAAACAATTACAATCAGGCGGTTTGCGATTTTGCGCGGGGGCATCAGGTGGTTCCGGTCTGCCCGGAGGTGCTGGGCGGCCTGCCCACACCGCGGTGCCCGGCGGAAATCGTGCAGGGCGTTGTCACGAACAAAGAGGGCATCAATGTGGACCGGGAGTTCCGAGCGGGCGCAGCCAAGGCCCTTGCCATCGCAAAAGAAAATGGGGTGGAGCTTGCCATCCTGCAATCCCGCAGTCCCAGCTGCGGCGTGAAGGAAATCTACGACGGAACGTTTTCTGGGACAAAGATTCCCGGACAGGGTGTTTTTGCCAAGATGCTGATGGACAAAGGCATCCGCGTTCTGGATGCCGGGGAATTGCCTAAAATTATCTTGAAAAATGAGGACGGAAAATGTCAATCAGACTGATTTGCAGCGATATTGACGGTACGCTGCTGCAATACGGCAGGAAAGAGCTGGAAGGAGAGATCGTTGAACAGATACGGGAGCTGCATCGGCGCGGTATTTTGTTCTGCCCGGCATCCGGCCGGCAGTATACCAGCCTGCGCAAGCTCTTTGCACCGGTGGCAGACTGCTGTGTGTTTCTTTGTGAGAACGGCGGCGTGATCTATAAAGACGAACAGTGCATCGCCAAGAACCCGATGCCCCGTGCACTGGCCGAAGAAATCGCCAACGACCTGTGGACCCGCAGCGACGGGCAGGGCGAAGTGATGCTCTCCGGTCAGAATACTGCATACCTGATGGAGCGGGGTCTGGGAATGCTCAAGCGTATTCAGTTCATCGGGAACAATTATCAAATCATCCATGACCCTTCCGAGGTGCCGGAGGAGATCACAAAAGTATCGGTGTATCTGCACGAAGGCGTAGAATCTTACACGGAACGGCTTGTCCCACGATGGAAAGAGGCGAACTGCGCTGACAGGAGAATTTTATGACAGAGCGTTATTGTGAGGGTGAACGGTTTGCTGACCTGTCGCTCACCGAGGAGGCTTTTGAGGATTGCGGCTTTACCGACTGCGTGTTTGTGGATTGCTCCTTTACCAAATGCGAACTGGATCATACCACGCTGAATGAGTGCAAATTCGTGCGGTGTGAGATCACAGGTCTGCGCAGCACCCATTCTTCGGTGCAGTCGCTGGATTTTGAGGACTGCCGTTTGCAGGAAATCGAGTGGGCACCACTGATGTCCAACGGTGCCTTCCCAGACCCCATTCACACGCTGAAAGAGTGCAGTCTGAAATATAACACCTTCACCGAAATGAACTTTAACCGCTTCGACTTTTCGGATGGCAACGAAATTGTCGGCTCAATGTTTGCCAAATGCGAGATGCAGCTGGCGAATTTCAAGGGCGTGGAACTTCACGAAACGGAATTCTACCAGTGTGACCTGCGCAAGGCGGATTTCCGGGATGCCGCCGGTTATAAGGTGGACATTCTGGGCAGCCGCCTGAAGGATGCGAAATTTTCGCTGCCGGAAGCGGTGAATCTGTTGGCGGATTTGAAGATCAAGCTGTCGTAAGAAGGAGGAAAAATGCGTCAACTCATCATTGCACGAAAAGATCTGCAGATGTCGCCTGGCAAGCTGGCGGCGCAGTGCTGCCACGCTTCGCTGGCATTCCTCACCGACCCCATCGGCATGGGACAGGGCGTGAAACCCATTGAGAAAGACGGAGAAATTACCGGCTATCGGGCAGAAATCATGTTGGAGAAAGCAACCTATGAAGAATGGTTCGATGGCTCTTTTACCAAAACTATCTGCGGGGCAAAGAACCGCAATCAGCTGCTGAAAGCAAAGACAATTGCCGAGGAATTGGGCCTTGTGGAAAACAAAGACTTCTTCCTTATCCGGGATGCCTGCCACACCGAGCTGGAGCCGGAAGAATTTGATGAAAACGGAGAAGGCATGACCCTGACCTGCATCGGTTTCCGCCCGCTGCCGGATGAAATTGCACACCAGATCAGCCATAAGTTCCATTTGTATTGATTCCTGATAGAACTCCTTTATTTTATAAGCATTTTCCGCAATCGCTGCAGCCGTTGCAGATCAACTTGCTGCCGCAGGTCTCGCAGTTTGCGCGGAAATGGGGCACATAGAGATCTTCCTGCGGGATGGGGTAGCCCCAGTCGTCCACGAGGTCAAAATGAATGGGCCTGCCCTGATAGTTCATGCCGGATTTACAGGCCATTCGGCTTTGCAGCTGCTTGTTTGGCAGGTGGTAGCGCCTGCCGTCCTTGATGAACACGGTACCGGTCTCGATAAAGCAGAAGGTCACATTGGCATCCACGCATTCCTGCCGGAGAGACTTGACCCAATCAAAATTGCAGGGGCGGGCACCATCATAGTTTTCGCCGCCGCAGATGACCTGCTCGATTTGCCCGGCGGAAAGGTACTGCCGGATGCTTACTGGCCCGATGAAGGGCGCGCACATGATGCCCTTGTGCTTGAAGGGTAGGTCAAACAGAATGGGAATGCGCTCATCGGCGCGGCGCTGATTTTCACAGGTGACGTTGAAAAAGATGTTGTCCCAACCGCTGCCCCAGTCCGGCGGCAGGCACTCACGTACCCGCTGCGGCCGTTTGGTGAGCAGAAAAAACACCACATCGCTGCGCTGGCGCATGATGTCCCACGCCTCAGCCCGCCACGGGTCGGCTTCTTCCAAGAAGAAATCCGAGGTCATGCAGACCCGGATCTGCTCACCACTCTGGATTTTGTAGTGTCCGGTGCGGTCTTTCTGGAGCGGATAGGAAAAGCCGCTTTTCGTTTTGTAGATCTCGGCTCCGTTCTGGTCCCGCATCCGGTCGAGAAAATACATGTAGCAGTTCTGGCAGCCCTCGCTGCACTTGACGCAGCCGTGCCATGGATTCCAGATGTCGTGCAGGAAGCTCACCTTCTTTCGGTACCTATTATTATAATAGCTGCGCGGACAGGAAACAAGAGCACCCCTTGCGCCACCCCATCGGATGTGATAGGATGAAGAAAACCATGTGAGGGAGGAACCACCATGCCGTTTCTGATGATCCGCAACGACATCACCAAGGTGGCAGCGGATGCCATTGTCAACCCGGCCAACCGGAACCTTTTGCAGGGCAGCGGCACCAGCCGTGCCATCTATCAGGCGGCAGGGGAGCAGGAGCTGACCGCCGCCTGCGAAGCCATCGGCCGTTGCGATTTGGGCAGAGCCGTGTGTACTCCGGCATTCGGGCTGTCGGCAAAGTACGTTTTCCATGCAGTCTGCCCAGCGTGGCACGACGGCGGGTTCGGCGAAGCAGAACAATTAGCCGGTGCCTACCACTCTGCGCTGAAATTAGCCGCAAAGTACCACTGCGAAAGCGTGGCTTTCCCGCTGCTGTCCAGCGGGAACTATGGCTACCCCAAAGAACAGGCCTTCCGCATTGCGGTGGACACCATCACACAGTACGTCATGGAGCACGACCTGACTGTGTATCTGGTGCTTTACGACCGGGACTCGCTGGCCGTGAGCCGGAAGCTGTTCGCCTCGGTGGAGGAGTACATTGACGACCACTATGTAGCACAGAACGATGAAGGCTACGGATTTGGCCGTCGGCGCAGAGAATCCACAGAGCGTCGGCGGAGGCTTCCGGAAGAAGATGCTGCCCTGCCGATGCTAGGTGCAGTTCCGGCACCCGCCGCGGCACCCAGGACATCCCGCAGTCTGGAAAGCCTGATGGACAACCTTGGCGAGAGCTTCACCACCCGGCTGCTGCGGCTCATTGACGAGCGGGGGCTGAAAGACTCCACCGTGTACAAGCAGTCAAACATCTCCCGGCAGCATTTCTCCAAAATTCAGTGCAACCGGGACTACAACCCCAAAAAGAAGACTGTGCTTGCCTTTGCGGTGGGACTGCATCTGTCGGAGGATGAGACCATCGACCTGCTCAAAAGCGCAGGCTATGCCTTCTCCGATGGCTCCAAGCGGGATTGGATCGTGCGGTACTGTCTGGAACAGAAAATTTATAATATCAATCAGGTCAATACCCTTTTGTTTGAATACGATCAGGAACAGCTGGGTGCGTGATTTGTCGCCTGCCCGTTGACCTTTTGCCTGCCGGTTTGTGGTATCCTTCTGTCAGAAAGACAGAACACCACAAAAACGGAGGGCATTTATTATGAAAAAGAATCTTACAGAGCTTGTTTTTATCCTCGACCGCAGCGGCTCCATGGGTGGGCTGGAGCAGGATACCATCGGCGCAGAGTGGAAAGAACAAATCGAAGCTGATTTCCAGAAGCGGCATCATAGGTAAGGGAGGAAACAGCCATGTTAGGAGCAATCTTGGGTGACATCGTGGGCAGTCCCTATGAATTTGACCACAACAATTACAAGCACAAGGATTTTCCGCTGCTGAGCGAGAAATCGCACTTCACCGATGATACCGTCATGACCGCTGCGGTGGCAGTTGGTCTGATTGACGGAAAGGGTCTGCCGGAGAGAACATTTTGTGCAGTGCAGCATGAAATGCGGTTCTGGGGCCGTGAATATCCCCATGCCGGTTACGGCGGGATGTTCCGCGGTTATGACCTGAACCGTACCTGCGATGAAATTCGGCCGACCTATCATCATGTGGAGACCTGTCAGGAAACTGTGCCGGAAGCAATCATTGCTTTTCTGGAAAGCGTCAGTTTTGAGGATGCACTTCGCAATGCGGTCTCTCTGGGCGGCGACAGCGACACCCTTGCCTGTATCACCGGCGGCATTGCCGAAGCTTTTTACGGGATGCCGCAGGAACTGCGGGACGAGACTTTGAAACGTCTGCCGGAGGATATCCGGGAAGCATATGAGCTGTTTCGGTGGAACATCGGCCAGAGATAAGACATTCGGAGAACCAAGGAGCAGATACAACACACTCGTGATGTGAAGTATCTGCTCCTTGGTTTTTAATAAGACTCGATGGAGGGTGTCTTGCATCGGCCTGAAAAATCCGATATACTGAACCCAGAGAGTATATCGAATTTTTTGGGAAAAGGAGAGAACGGTATGGAACATCTTTATGAAAAGGTACTGGAAAGTGCGGAATATATCAAGACACACACGAAAAAGCGCCCGAAGATCGCGGTGGTGCTGGGCTCCGGCCTTGGCAAGCTGACCGCGGACTTTACGGATACGGAAGAACTGTCCTACAAGGATATCCCCAACTTCCCGGTATCCACGGTGGCAGGACACAAAGGCGCATTGTTGGCTGGCAAGCTGGGGGACACGGAAGTCTACGCCATGGAAGGCCGCTTCCATTTCTATGAGGGCTACTCCATGAAGGAAGTCTGCTACCCGTTCTATGTGTTCAAGCTGCTGGGCGTGGAAAAGGTGGTGTTGACCAACGCCTGCGGCGGCATCAACCGGGAGTTTGCGCCGGGCACCCTGATGCTCCTCACCGACTTCATCAACATGATGGGCACGAACCCCCTCATCGGCCCCAACGACGAGCGCTTCGGCCCCCGCTTCCCGGACATGACCGAACCTTACAGTCTGGAACTGCGGAACCTTGCCAAGCAGACCGCCGATGAACTGGGCATTGCCTACAAGGAGGGCGTTTACATGGGCTTTATGGGCCCTTGCTATGAAACGGCGGCTGAAATTCGCGCCTTTGCGGGGATGGGAGCCGATGCCGTGGGCATGAGCACCGTGCCGGAAACCATGGTCTGCAACTACATGGGCATGAAGGTACTGGCCGTCAGCTGCATCACTAACATGGCCACCGGCATCCAGACGGTCAAGCATAGCCACGCCCGCGTGCTGGAGATCGCAAATCAGGCAGGCGATACCCTGTGCCGTTGGCTGGGCGCGGTGATCCAGAAGGTGGAAGGATAAGGAGATTCGGATGAGAGAAAACATCGTTTTTGATTATTTGCTGGCAAATGCCTGGGGTTTGCCGCTTTGCCGTGTGTCCGTGTCAGAAGATGGCTTCGTTCAATGTCAGGAGAACAGAGAAAATACACAAGGACTGCAACTGGAAAAGGCAGAAGTGGATAAAATCAAATCAATCGTTTCAGAACATACGCATATATTGGATTATGACAGTAAAGAACTTGAGTCGCCAGATGTGTTTGATGGAGTTATGAATTTTTTTGATTTTGAGGCATCTGATGGACGAAAAGTGAACTTGATGGCTTTTAATATTGGCGAAGTGAAAACCCCTGGCATGAGCTTTTCAAAAGGTCTCCTGGAGAAAGGAGAACCGGACGAAATCGTCGTTCCGGTAAAAGCAATGGAGGTAGTAAAGACATTCGAGGAAATCGCTGCTACTCTGGTGGCGAATGGAGTGGATGCCAAATGCTTAAGGCTAACATATGCCTGAAAAACGCCTAAGATTACATGAAAGATTATCAGAAAATTATCTTTCTGTGAATTTTAGCACTCTACACTTGACACTGCTAACAAATGGTGCTATAACAGTGGCGTGCTCAGGAGGAAGGGCAAAAGGAGAGCCGCAAGGCTCCCTGGAAAGCCTTTCCGAGTGGACGCTTCAGATTTTTTGCCCCGACCCGAACGCCGGGATTGGAGGAATGATTTATGCTTATGCCGACTGTTTTCCATGAAAACCTGTTCGATGATTTCTTCGATCCGTTCTGGAATGACGCTGCACTGGAACGTATGATGAACCGTGAGGCTCGTGATACCTTTGGTAAGCGTGGTGCAAACATGATGAAGACCGATGTCAAACAGACGGACAACGGCTACGAAGTAGCGGTTGACCTGCCGGGCTGCAAGAAGGAAGACGTTCAGATGGATCTGAACGACGGCTACCTGACCATTCAGGCAGTGCGCAGCCACAGCAATGACGAAAAGGATAAGAATGGCCGCTATCTGCGGCGCGAATCCTTCTCCGGCACCTGCGCACGCAGTTTCTACGTGGGCGATGTGAAGAAGGAAGACATCCACGCAAAGTTCGAGGATGGTGTCCTGCACGTCGAGCTGCCTGCTCCTCAGCAGACGAAGGCTTTGCCTGAGAACCCGAACCTGATCGAGATCGAGTAAAACGCCGGTCGTGTGCGCCAAAGCACAACGCACATAAGATGCCCCCGGAGAGCCGCAACAAGCCCTCCGGGGGCATTTTTGTTTCGCTATCTTTTCCGTAAGGGAAAACCATGGTATACTGAGAACAGCAACTCGGAATTTGAAGGAGTGTTAAATATGAAATTCCCATTTTATGACGCACCAAATACAGCTACAATAACCTGTTTCCACATATTAGAGAATGGAGAGCCTATTTTGTATGTATCACATGATGAAGATGATGGAATGTGGCAATTTCTATGTGGAAAAGCACATGAAACAGACGAAGCAAAGTTAGTATCCTTAAAATCAGTATTCGACTTAGATAATTCTGTTGGTATTCTAAAGGATATGCCTTGCGGTTACTATGCTGAAAGAAAAGCTCAAGATGATGAATGGAGTGTTAGAAAACGGTAACTATCAGCTCGGTCAATTCGCGTTTATCGAGGTGAACATTTAAGTATTAAAAACGGGAGTGAAAACAAATGATGACCATTGCACAGATCATGGAAAAGATGATCGCCTTTTCCGAAGGGAATATCCATGACATCACGCACCTGAGCTGCGTGTGGACCTATGCCAAAACGGCAGCAGGTATCCGGCTGACGAAAACAGTGTTTGGAGTGTAAAAATGATTCAGAAGCATTGCTTTGAATGCGGTACGGCATTGATTGAAAAAGAACTGGAAGAAGAGGGCATTGTGCCTTATTGCCCGAAATGCCAGCAATACCGGTTCCCGATGTACAATGTGGCGGTCAGCATGATTGTTGTGGATGAGGAGACCGGGAAAATCCTGCTCATCCAGCAGTACGGCAAGCCCTCTTATATTCTGGTGGCTGGATATGTGAACCGCGGTGAGGCAGAAGAACACGCCGTGGTGCGGGAAGTCCGGGAAGAAACCGGGTTGGAAGTAGAGCACCTCCGGTTCAACCGTACTAAGTTTTTTGAGCCGTCCAACACGCTGATGTGCAACTTTACGGCTTTCGTCAGAACCGCAAAGGCGCTGCATATCAACCACGAAGTGGACCGCTGCAAGTGGTTCACCCCACAGGCAGCCAGAGAAAACATCCGTCCCAACAGCCTTGCGGCGGAATTTTTGAATGCGTATCTGGACGAAGTGGGGAATAAGCCGATGGAGATGTGATTCGTGGCTGTGCCACGGGAATTTTGACGGAAAGTATGGAAAAAAGTTGGTTCGGCCTGTTTCGGTTGACTTTTTTATAAAGAATCGGTATATTGATACTATGTAGTATCAATAAGTATCAACTGCGAGGTGGACAGAATGGATGGGGCACAGTTTGCCAAAATGCTTTCAGATAAGCATTTGTTTGAACTCAATCAGATGGAATACAAGTACTCGACTGTCAGCGTCAAAGAATTTGCCGAATTGCTGCGGCAAAACTTTGCGCAGCCTCTGCCGTTGACTGATTTTTCTGGAAATAAGTTGTTTTACCTGCCGAACCTCGCGCAAATTTCAACAAATGGTATGAAGCAGTTGCTCTCTGTCCCGGTCAGTGGACAAAATTTCGGCTTGTCGGCGATGACCGAGGAAATTTATGCTACTTTTCAAATTGAAAGTATCCGCTCGACCCGCAGCAGTATCCGTTATATCCTCGATGGTTATGCCCCTCGTGATGAACAAGAAGCCCGCATCTATGGTATGAAGCGCGGACTGGAGTTTATCGCGAATCGTCAGAATAGGATCACCGAGGAGAATCTGCATCACCTATATCAGATCAGCACAGGGGATTATCTCCCGGATGAAGATCGATTACTGCCAAACCACTTTTATCGGCATGGCGAGGTTTTTATTGTGGGCGGTGAAGAACCCAGACCGGGACTTCCGGCAGAGCGGCTTCCCGGTGCCATGAAATGTCTTGTCGATTTTGCGAATGCCAATGACGGCATCAATGAGCTGCATAAGGCTGCCATTCTGCACTTTGCCTTTGCGTACTACCACCCCTATTTTGACGGGAATGGACGCACTGCACGACTATTTCACCTCTGGTATCTTGTTCAGCAGGGCTATCCTGCGGCACTGTTCACGCCGTTTTCCCGATACATCGCTGAAAACAAGGACGCATATTACAAAGCCTACGAACGCGTGGAGAGAAATGCTCTGATTTCCGGTTATACGGATGTGACTCCCTTTCTGTTCTACTTCTGCAATGAGGTCTATAACCGCCTGCAGGTGGATGCAGTCCCGCCGAAAACTGATCTTGAGGTATATCAAACTGCTCTTGCGGAAGGAAAAATCACAGAAAAAGAACGGCTGCTCTGGGAGTATGTTCTGTCTGCTTATGGTGCAGAGGAGTTTACCACAAAGCAGCTGGAAAAGGATTTCCGAAACGCTGCGTATGCAACCATTCGGACGTTTGTGATGAAATTCCATGAGATGGGGCTGCTTACTGCAAGAAAAGCAGGAAACAGGGTGTTCTATCGTGTCGGTGGAGCGTCTGATGTCCTATCATTGTAATGAGGCGAAAAATTCAAGGGGGAATTTGCCATGCTCCAACCCGGACTGTATGAACAGGTCATCAATAACGCACTGAGCAGCGAGCTTTCGGAGATTCCGGAGGCCCGCAAGTCCACTGCACCCATCGATACAGCAGAAGCCTCCAAAGTTCTGGCACAGTACCTGACCGACGTGGTGCAGAAGGGCCTTGAGAATGTACAGGACAACGGTGGAGGACTCGAAGCGCAGATTCAGCTGGCAAATCAGATCGTAAACACGATCCAGAACACCACACAGGAAGCTGACTTTGCTTCGCTGGGCGTTGACCAGCGGGCAGAGCAGCTTCTTGCGCTTTTACGAGACAACGACCCGCGTCTTGCCACAGGAAAAAGCGCAAAAGAGCTGGAACGACCGGAGACCTCTATTGCACAAAGCTCGTTGTTCACCGGTGCCATTCATGAGCCTCAGATGTACACCGAGCTGAAAAAGGAAATCGTGTCTGCTGACCGCATTGACATGCTGGTGTCCTTCATCAAATGGAGTGGTCTGCGGCTTATTATGGACGAGCTGCGCCAGTTCACGCAGAGTGGAGGCGAACTGCGCATCATTACGACTTCCTATATGGGGGCTACAGATGTGAAGGCCATCGAAGAACTGCGTCAGCTGCCGAACACCAAAATCAAGGTCAGTTATGACACGAAGCGTACCCGGCTCCATGCAAAAACTTATGTGTTTTACCGGGATACCGGCTTCACGACGGCGTATGTTGGTTCCTCTAACCTGTCCAATGCCGCAATTTCCAGCGGTCTGGAATGGAATGTGAAAGTC
This sequence comes from Faecalibacterium sp. Marseille-Q4137, assembly GCF_017377535.1. NCBI lineage: Bacteria > Bacillati > Bacillota > Clostridia > Eubacteriales > Oscillospiraceae > Faecalibacterium > Faecalibacterium sp. Marseille-Q4137. The sequence goes on along the minus strand of NZ_JAFREK010000006.1, from coordinate 39,473 downwards.
ACAAAGAAGGACTTGCCGGAGACGATTGACAAAATTGCAGCCACCTTTGAAAGCTACTGGAACTCCAACGAGTTTGAATATTATGATGAAGGGCAGAAGGAACGCCTGACCCGTGCCTTAAAAGATGAAAAGTACAGCGAAACCGACAACAGTGGCATCTACACGCTGGACATTCTGCCATATTCTTACCAGCAGGAGATTCTGGATAAGCTGGATGCAGAACGCACGGTGCGAGGGTACAACCGAAACCTTGTAGTGGCTGCTACCGGAACCGGAAAGACTGTGATTTCCGCACTGGATTACAAGCGTTTCTGCAAACAGCATCCGGGTCACCCCTGCCGGCTGTTGTTCGTGGCGCATCGGGAGGAGATTCTGAAGCAGAGCCTGTATACTTTCCGGGCAGTGCTGAAAGACGCCAATTTTGGCGAGCTGTTTGTGGGCAGCCACAAGGCTGACAGCATCGACCATCTGTTTATCTCCATTCAGACTTTCAATTCGCAGGATTTTACCACGAAAACAGATGCGGATTTCTACGATTATATCGTTGTGGATGAGTTCCATCATGCCGCTGCACCGACCTACCAGAAGCTGCTGGAATACTATCAGCCGAAAATCCTGCTGGGCCTGACCGCCACCCCGGAACGCATGGACGGAAAGAACATTCTGGACTATTTCAGTGGGCGCATTGCTGCCGAAATTCGTCTGCCGGAAGCCATTGACCGGAAACTGCTTTGTCCCTTTCAATATTTCGGTGTGACCGACACGGCAGATTTGAGCAGCCTGAAATGGCGAACGGGCGGATACGACAAAAACGAACTGTCCAATCTGTACACCCTCAGCGGTTTGGTGGCAGAGCGGCGTGCCGACCTTGTGGTAAACTCGATTTTGAAATATGTGACAGACATCAACGAGGTAAAAGGTCTGGGCTTCTGCGTTTCCATTGAACATGCCAGGTTCATGGCTGATTATTTCAATGCACGTGGCATTTCGTCCATGGCATTGACAGGGGACTCTCCGGATGAGGAGCGCAACGCAGCCAAACAAAGGCTTGTTTCTGGGGAGCTTCATTTCATTTTTGTTGTGGATATTTACAATGAAGGCGTGGACATTCCGGAAGTGAACACGGTGCTGTTCCTGCGTCCCACGGAATCGCTGACCGTGTTTTTGCAGCAGCTGGGCCGCGGCCTGCGTCTGGCCGAAAACAAAGAATGCCTGACTGTGCTGGATTTTATCGGTCAGGCAAACAAAAAGTATAATTTTGAGGAGAAGTTTGCAGCACTGCTTTCCAATACTGCCCGCAGTGTAAGCCGGGAAATCAAGGAAGGTTTTCTCTCTGCGCCAAAAGGCTGCTACATTCAGCTGGAAAAAATCGCAGCAAAGTATGTGCTGGATAATATCAGTGCATCTTATGACCGCACTTCCGGCCTTGTGGCACGGGCAGCCTCCTTCACAGAAGATACCGGCCTGCCGTTGACACTGGGGATTTTTCTCGATTACTACCATCTCGACCCACGGGCGATTTACAGTAAGAAAATCTGCTTTGCCCGTCTGTGTGTCCGTGCAGGGACAGCTTCCGACTTTACGGAACTACTGGAAGAAACCATGACCAAAGCACTTGCACGCTTTGCGGTCGTGGATTCCCGCAGGTGGATTCAGTTTCTGTTGAACCTTTTGCTCAAGTTGGACGACACTGATTTTGCAGCACTATCGCCGCGAGAACAGCGAATGCTGCAAATGTTTTATGTGACCGTATGGGGCAAAGCTGCGGAACGTTGGGACGATGAGGAAGTTCTCGATAACCTATATGCTCTCTCGGACAGCCCGGTTTTGCTGCACGAATTGCAGGCACTCTTGCAATATCAGTATAATCGAATCGACTTTATCGATGAGCCGGTAGATGTTGGTTTTGACTGCCCGCTGGATTTGCACTGTACTTATACTCGTGACCAGCTGCTGGTGGCACTGGACTTTCTGAAACCTGCTACTGTCCGCGAGGGCGTGAAATGGCTGCCGGACAAGAATCTGGACGTGTTCTTTGTGACCTTGAATAAAGCGGACAAGGATTATTCGCCAACCACCATGTACAAAGATTACTCCATCAACGAGAGCCTGTTCCACTGGCAGAGCCAGAGCACGACCGCAGAAAATTCGGCTACCGGTCAACGATATATTCATCATCGGGAGAAGGGAAGCCGTGTACTGCTATTTGTCCGTGAGTTTAAGTCGGACTCCCGTTTTGGCGGTGCAGCTGCCTACACCTACTTAGGCACAGTGAACTATGTAACGCATGAAGGCTCCCGCCCAATGAATATTACTTGGAAGCTGGATCGTCCGATTCCGGCAAAGTTCCTCAAAAAGACCAATAAACTGGTGGTCGGTTAAAAGGAGAACGTTATGAAAACGATTCGTGTTGTGGCCGCTGTGATTTGCGACTCCATGCAGGAAAAGTACAAAATCTATGCTACCGCCCGCGGTTATGGCGACTACAAAGGCCAGTGGGAGTTTCCGGGCGGCAAAATCGAGCCGGGCGAAACCCCGCAGCAGGCTCTGAAGCGGGAAATCGAAGAAGAACTGGACACGGAAATCGCCGTGGGTGACCGGATTGGTACGGTCGAGTACGATTATCCGGCGTTTCATCTTTCCATGGACTGCTTCTGGTGTGAAGTGGTTTCCGGCGAGCTTGTTCTGAAAGAAGCGGAAGCTGCGCGGTGGCTGACGAAGGAGGAGTTTGATTCTGTTCCGTGGCTCCCGGCGGATCAGACCATTTTGGATGTTATCAGAAGCTCAATGCAGCCAGTGAAACCACTCCATACCAGCGAATATGACAAAGAACCTCTGCAGAGATGCTGAGGATTCCCGGAATGAAAGATGAACTGGGCCGTCCCATGACGCTGCTGGTGAAAGCCGCTATTCCGAAAAAATCGTAAAACAGAGGCCTCCGAATCTTTTCCTAATAAGAAAGAGATTCGGAGGCCTTTATTGGTTGATTTAGCTAATTCTGTTCACGCAAGCTGATGCAGGACCTGCCGGACGCTGTAACCGTCTTTCTTGAAATCGGAGAACAGAGCATCGATGCGGGTAGGCGTCACGCAGATCAGATTCATCGGTGAGGGCAGTTTTTTCAGAGCGTCCAGCGGGATCTTCTTGAAAGCAGCATGGGCGTTGTACTCCTCCGAGAAAGGCTCGACCATCGCCGGTGACCTGCAGGCTTCTGAGATTGCCAAAACCATCGTACTTGTCGTAAATGGCAAGGAAGACGTGACTGTTCTTTTCCAGTCCGATGAACTTTCTCCCGCCTTCCGAGAACATCCAGAACTTGCCGTCATCAAATTGCGGTAAAATCTGCGTTACCGTTGGGCTGCATTTTGTCAAGATAAAAAATCAAGATGCTGCTGCAAATTTAAAAATTGCCAGCTTTCGCTTCTTTTTGGATGATTTTTCGCATTTGAGTATCCAATGTGCTCTTTGCATTCGGATTGAAAAAGATGTTGACGTTGTAAGTTGTGTTTCTGACTCGCATGGTCAACAGTCCGTCAGCGGGGCGATGTTCGGTCAGAGTGATAGTTTTGCTCATTTGTGCTTCTCCTTTTACAATGTGTGTTCAGTTGCCTTTTGCTGGGGCTGTAATTTTTTCTGTTCAAGCGCCGCCTTGACTTCTTCCAGCTTTTTCAGCACCGATTCCTTCTCCGGGGTCTTACCGCCCGGTGCAGAAAGCTGCTGTTTATTCAGCACCATGTCGATATACTTGCGGATATTTTTCAGGGCGGAGATATCCGGCTGCAAGGTTTCCAGTTGGGTGCGCAGCTCTGCGCTGCTGGATTGCAGCGCAGAAAATTCGGCATCCAATGCCGAAAAATTCACCGCTGTGCTGCCGTTCAGTTTCATCAGAGTGCGGACGGCTTTGTTGAAGGTGTCCACTTCCTCCTTGTGCTGGGCGGCATAAGCGTCCTTGGTCAGCTTAAAGTTTTTCTTCATAAAGGTATCGTGGACAGGTTTCAGCTTGGCATGGACGGCAGCAGCGTCCTTGATCTGGGCGATTGTCCGCATACGGTTTTCGTTCTGCTTCAACTGCCTGCGGAGAGGGGCGGCGGTCTGATTCAGGTTAGAAATTGCAGTGTCCAAATCCTCGATGGTGTTCAGGGAATGTGCTTTCAGATAGTCCACCGCCTGTTTGACTTCCTCAAAGTCCCGGACAGTGCATTTCAGTTTTGCCTTGCCAGACCAATCGCTGCGCTGCTCATTGCGAAGGTTGAAGTAGTCCACCAGCAGGTCGGACAGCGTGGGTTCTTTCGCCTTTTCCAGAGCGTCCAGAAGAAGCTGTTTCTTTTCGGTCAGGTCTGCGATCCAGCGTTGCAGCCCACGGATGGTGTTACGAATGGACTGCATCAGGCTGTTGGCGGCACGAATGTCCCGGTTCAGGTTGCCGAGAAAGGTTTCTATCCCACGTTTTTCTATCTGGTGAGCAGCGGGGCCGAGATGCACGGTCGGAATCTGCTGCACTCCCTGACGTTCAAACGAACGGAGGTCAACACGCTCCGGTCTGCCAGCGGCTTCCAGATAGCGGTTGGTGATGGTTTCCCAGCTGTGCCGCCAGACCTCGGCGTACTTCTGGTCGTTCCAGTCCACCGTGTTTTCCTTGTGGCATTTCCAGTTGCCGGATGGGAGTTGGATGCGCTCTCCATTTTCATCAAGGTCATAAACCTTGCGGGCTTTCGGGAGCCACTTGCCATGTTCGTCCATTGCCCGAATCGTCAGCAGAATGTGGGCGTGTGGGTTCCCATCGCCCTTGTCGTGGATGGCAAAGTCAGCAATCATCCCTTTGGAAACAAACTGCTCCTGACAGAATTCCTGTATCATGGAGAGATACTGTTCTTTCGGCACCTCCACCGGAAACGCCAGCACGATGCGTCGGGCAAGCTGGGAGTTCCACTGGTTTTCCACGGCTTCCACGGCATTCCAGAGGGTTGCCCGGTCTGCAAATCCGGGTGGTGCATGGGACGGCAGCATGACTTCGGCGTGGACAAGTTCTTTCTTCTTGTTGTAGAATTTCGTTTTCTGGTCGTACTCGCTGAACAGCCGTTCGCCGCTCTGGTAAGCGGCCCCGGCAACAGCGGACTGCCCTTGGCTGCGCTTGACGATGGTGATTTTGAAATGCGGACACGGAATAGGCATCACCTCCTGATGACATTTGAATCGTTCTCTTGTAAAAATCACGGAATTATGGTACTATTATTTTGGATAAGTAAGCAGAAAGCTGGTGAGCCAATGTCGGAAAGAAAATCACAACAGGAACTGGATTTTGAACGGAAACATGAAGAAGATTTGCAGCGGTTGTGTGGATTGCGGTTGATTGATGATGATTTCATGGCTGCGGTGTTTGAAGAACGTGCCTGTGCTGAGTTTCTTTTGCAGATCATCTTGAAACGGGATGATTTGACCGTCAAAGAGGTTCACGGCCAGTACAGCATCAAAAATCTGCAAGGGCGTTCAGTCCGATTGGATATTTTGGCAGTGGATCGGGAAAACCGTGCATATAATATTGAGGTGCAGCGCAGTGACCGTGGTGCGAGTGAAAAGCGCGCACGGTATAACAGTAGTCTGTTGGATGCAAACCTGACTGATGCGGGCGATGATTATGATGCGCTGAACGAAACATACGTTATCTTTATCACGGAAAATGACGTATTAAAGGCAGGCCTTCCAATTTATCATGTTGACCGTACAGTTCGGGAAACTGGAACGGCTTTCAACGATCAGGCGCACATCGTTTATGTGAACTCACAAATCAAGGACGAAACCGCATTAGGAAAACTGATGCACGACTTTTTCTGTACCAACTCAAAGGATATGAATTATTCCATTTTGGCACAGAGAGTTCGTTATTTTAAAGAAGATACGAAGGGAGTGGCAGCTATGTGCAGAGCTATGGAAAAGATGCGGGATGAAACCGAGCATGAAACATCGGTCAAACACGCATTGGCAATGTTGGCAGATGGTGTGCCTTGTGAAAAGGTGGCAAAGTACACCGACCTTTCAATTGAGGAAGTCCGGGCATTAGCTGAAAAGAAATCTGCCTAACAAAAAGATAAGCCGATTGGAAATGTTGCTGTTTCCAATCGGCTTTTTCATGCGTGTTTTATGGTAGCGGGCAAAAGGATAGCTGCAAAGCAGCGCAAGGAAAATGCAGTTTTCCTTGGGATGGAATCGGGCTGGCGCACAAACGCCAGCTTCGATTTCATCGAGCCGTCTGCAAGACCGCAATTTCACCGGAACGGTGTATAATTGCGCCCTTTATTCTAAAGGGTTTTGGACGTTGCTGCGTTCGTGAACATCATGCACCATCTTTGCAAGAGCCAGCACGACTTCCGGTTGACGGAACGAGATCTTCAAAAGCTCCATCACCTGATCATCGGTCAGCTCTCCCGGACAGACCAGAAAGCTTTCCAGCATTCCGGCACGGGTGCAAAGACGATGCACACGTTCTCTCCGATTCAGCTCTGACATCTGGCGTTCAAGGATCTTCTCCCGGTGCTGGCAAGAGCGCAGCTTCTGTTCTACTTTGGCTTTTTCGCTGCGGAGATTTTTAAGTTTTGTATTTTCGTAGTCCAATTTTCCCTCCAGATAGTAAAGAAGGACACTCTCACAAAAGAATGTCCTTCTTTGTAAAAAAGATGAAGTTTGAATGCAACTCAAGAAACGATATCAAGCTACTCCAATAGGCACACTGATATGTGCTCTGGCAACACAAATATTATTTTTCACCAGATAGCATTCAACATAGTGGCTGCCTTGAAAATCTGTATGCTCTCGATGAGTATGTAAATTTGTTTTTTCGATTTGGCCACGGATACAGTTTTTACTTTCAGCAACAGGACCCACATTCCTTACTTTCCAATATATATCATAAGGTTCGGGGCAGTCTGTTTCAGAAATGAAAAATTTCAATTGCTTATTATGTCTTAATATCTGCCTGTCACGAAGAATTGCGCTTAACATTTTTTCTCTAAAACCATTTTGCTTGACTTCACAATCAATTGACAAGGAATATCGAATGTCTACCGGGAACAGATTCTGAATAAATTGCTCTGTGTGTTCGAAAGAACGTGTTGCAAATGCTGCTTTTTCCAGAACTCGCTGTTCAACAGGATATTCGGTGCCCAATATTTCCTGTAAGGTAGCCGAAACATTGTCCTCTTGCTCTGCAACATCGATCTTTTCTAGCACATCACTGGCTTCGTCTACGAAAGCTCCATTTCCAGAGTTCAGTACCTGCTGATTACTTCCAAGCGCATACCAGTACGTTCTTTCTTTGTCTTGTTCACTCAAGTACGAAAACAGATTTTCCAGAATGTCAAAGTAATCATCAATTGATGAGTCCTTATAGAATTCGTTGTCCTCAAAGTGGTCATGGACAAGCGTGTCAATTAACAATCCACCAAATTTAAACCCCTGCTCATTTTTCCACTTGCGAAGGATATGGCAAAAATCAAAGTATATGCCGTTAGAGTTATTGTCGCTCTCTTGGCATGTGTCTTGTTCTGGAAGAGGGTCAGTATATTTCCAACTTCCACCATTGTTTGTATCCGGGTATTTGAAACGACCGTCAGCCTGTTTGAACCCCGGGACAAGTTCAACTGTATAGCGGCTAAATTCTATAACAACAACTTGTCCATCGCCACTTATATCTGTTTTAGGATAGCGCTCTTGCAAGAACTTTTTTACTTCTTGGAGTAATGCACTTTGTCCATTTGATTCATATGCATCAAATTTCTTATATGTATCAGATGGTAAGTCAAACAGAATATCAAGATCACTGCTACCTTTTATTGCTGTCTTTCTTCCTACAGAGCCAACGATATACAAATGGGAGGTATCATCGTTATCTAAATCGTAATATACACTATTTAATTTCTTGGCGATAGATTTTGAGGACTTTTCCATTTCGTCAAAGTTATCAAGTTCAATGTTTGAACAAAGGACATCAAATCCGCCAACCTTAGTTGCTAGTGCCATCGACATACTCCTTTTTCTTTATGGTTCCCTTGAGTGTGGGAGGTAGAAAACGATCTATTTCATCATTTGTATAAGTGTAATCCTTGTTAGTTCCGAGTGCTATTGACGCAGCTACAACAGCATCATCCGTTGTTGATGGAGCTGAAAGATACAGAGCATTAAGCGTTTCTTCAATCCCATGGAATTTTTCATCCAGTTCGTTAACAGACTTTTCCTGCATATGAATTTCTCCAATTAGATGCAGAAGTTCGTTGCGAACGACAAGAAAATGTTCTGCAGCATCTTTATGTTGCTTTTCCATTGCTTTCAAATCAAAACATTTTAGGTATGTTGTTACGGCAGTTGTAATGAACGAAAGGATAACTGTTGCAATCTTTAGTACGAAAGAATCTTGATCCGCAAAAATCGAAACTGCTCCACATGATGTTGCAGCCGCCAATATAACGTTGAAATTTTCAAGTCGCCTATAAAGTACAGTTTACAAGGGACTACACAGGGTAGGTATCTGACGGGAGGAGTTCCGCCCGTCAGATTTTCCATGTGATGTTCAAGCTGTCGTTTGTAGCGGCTATGGTGGTAATCATCAAGTCCACCACCCGCCGCTTGTCGTCAAAGGATACATTCTCCCAAGTGTCGAGGTAGCCGGAAATTTGGCTGACCTGTTCCGGGCTGATGGCTTCCACCGTCAGCTCCGCTATCCTCGCCAGAAGTTCCTGCTTGCGTCCGTCCAGTTCCGCTATCTTCACATTCACATAGGAGAGCAGAACATTGTTTGCACCCGTCAGACTGTCCACCAGCTTTTCAATCTCGCTGTCCACATGGAGAAGTTCCACTTGCAGGGCGGCAATTTTCGGGTTTGCCTTTGCCGCTTTCTTCCTGCCCGTCAGCGTCTTGTGCTTTTCCAGCTTTTTCACCATCTGCTGATAAACAACCGCTTCCAGTTCGGAAGTGATGATTTTCCCACAGCCCGGACAACTCTTGTTATCCAGCCGTTTCGTGCAGCGGAGATATTGCCTGCCGGACGGATTGAAGATACTCATAAGCGCATATCCGCAATTCCCGCATTTGATTTTTCCCGCCAGCCATGTGTGGGTGGCTTTCCGGGCAGACTGGATTTTCATGTTGTTCATCAGCTTCTTGCGGCAGGCCAGCCATATATCCGCCGGGACAATGCCCTCATGGGGAGCCAGTACCAGCATTTGGTCTTTCAAGTCGTTCTTTTTGCTGGGCTTCACATCTCGCCCTTGATACAGATAGCAGCCGTTCATGCCAGTAAAATCGGCAGCGTCATTGACAATGACTGTCCCTTGACTTTTGAAAAACTCGTACACATCAAGGTCTGCCTGCACATAGACAGGATTTCGTAACATCTGCGCCAGCGTGGGGCGTATCAGCTCTTTGCCGTTGAATAAAATCCCCTGTTCGGCAAAGTACCGGGTAATGTCCCCGTAGGAGGTAGTGGGCTGGGCGTACATCTCAAACATCAGCCGGATATTTGCCGCTTCGTCTGGATTTACCACCAGCTTTTTTGTGTTGATACCGTCCATCTTGATCGGCTCTGTATGGAAGCCATAAGGGGCTTTCCCACCCATCTTGAAACCTCGCTGGCTGCGGGAATAGTAAGCGTCCGTTACTCGCTTCTGTATGGTTTCCCTTTCAAGCTGGGCGAACACGATACAGATATTCAACATCGCCCGCCCCATCGGGGTGGAGGTATCAAATTTTTCCGTAGAGGACACAAACTCCACATTGTACTGCTGAAACAGCTCCATCATGTTGGCAAAGTCCAGAATGGAACGGCTGATACGGTCGAGCTTGTAAACCACGACCTTTGCAATTAAGCCCTGCTTGATGTCCCGCACCAGTTCTTGAAACTTCGGACGGTCTGTGTTCTTGCCGCTGTACCCTTTGTCTGTGTATTCCTTGCAGTTACCGCCTTTCAACTCGTATTTGCAAAATTCAATCTGGCTTTCAATGGAAATGCTGTCCTTTTTGTCTACCGATTGTCTTGCATAGATTGCGTCTATTCGATTATTCATATTGTCGCTCCTTTTCTTAAAAAAGAAACGGAGCTGCTGACAGTTTTATTATACCGCCAGCAGCCCCGCAAATCAACGATGGCTTCGGAAAATCTTATGCCCCGGCTTCCTCACTCTGCCGCTTGTCGGCATACTTGCGGAACACCTCATAAAGCTGCTGTTCCAGCTCCCGGCGTTTTGCCGCTTCCTGCTCCGGCGTGAACACCGGGGAGAGATTTTCCAGCGTGATTTCCTTTCCCTGAAAAGTCACGACTTCGGTTTCTTTCTTGTATCTGATATGCTCCATAGTACCTCCGTATTTAATTTTCAAAGTGCAGTGCCGCCATGCTGCGGCGTGAAATGTTTTCTGCCATCAATCACCGTTCCCTTGTGTGTCGCTGCTGCCGTTTCAGCTCTGCCAGCACCTCCGGCGGGATACGGTCTACCAGCCGCTGAATGTCTTTCAGCTCGCTTTTCAGCTTTGCCCGTTCCATCGTATCTTTCATCTTGCCTTTTTCACTGGCTTTTGCCCTTGCTTCCAGCTTTTCATTTTCCGCTAACAGGTCATTGATTGTGACCTTGTATTTTTTCAACTGCCCGGAGAAATTCCCCATCTGTGGGAACCACTTTTTCAGCATGGAGAGGGCTTCCTCTTTTTTCTTTCCGGCATTCAGCGGGTTAATGCCGTCCAGCGTGGCTTCAATGGCTCTTGCCTGTTTGGATAGATTGACCGCCTGCTTGAACAGACGGGTGGGGATATGCTTTCTGCCTGTCTTGCTGGCACTTTCCCCACGCTCCAAGTCAGGATATTTCTCCACCATATAGGCGTGAAAATCGTCCTGCCATTTTGTGAGGTTGGCTCTGTTCCCTATAATCTCCTTTGCACACAGGCGGTTGTCCTCTGTCAGCGGGACAAAGACCAAATGCAGGTGGGGTGTTTTCTCGTCCATGTGTACCACTGCCGACACGATATTCTCCCGGCCTACCCGCCCGATTAAGAAATCAGCCGCCCTCTGGAAAAATTCCTGTATCTCCTTTGGGGGCTTCTTCTTGAAAAACTCCGGGCTGGCGGTAATCAGCGTATCCACAAACCGGGTACTATCCTTACGGGTGCGGCAGCCAGCCTGTTCAATGCGGCTTTTAATGAAGTGGTAGTACCTGTCCGACCGCTTAACGATGTGGAAATTGTACTTGCTCCGGCTGGTGTCAATATCCGGGTTGCTGGCATACTGCTCTTTCTGCCGTTCGTGATGGGCTTCCAGCGGTCTTGCCGGATTGCCCTTGTGTTTTTCAAATCGCAAAAATGCGTGTTGTGCCATTCTGCTCCTTTCCCCATCCCTTTCCTATCCGGGGTTTTCCACAGGAAAAATCTCACAGGAATTAGCTCGGATAGGATTGGAATGGAATAGATATAAATAAAATCGTTTTAATCTCTGTATTTCTATATACCGTCCGATTTTCGTACTTCAAGAGGATTGATTATCGTACTTGTGGAGTGCGGTTTTCAGTCCTCCGGCGTTCCATAACCGGATTTCTTGAAGTCGGTGTTTGAAACCGCTTCATAGGATTTTGGATAAATGCGGTTGGGTTTTCCACAGCCCTGCTTCTGGATCTCCACCAATCCGGCATATTGCAGTTCCCGCAGGGTGTTGACCGCTTTCTGCCGCCCGCAGTGGAGCAGCTCCACCACCTCGTAGATTGGGTAATACAGGTAAATCCGCCCGTACTCGTCCGCCCAGCCGTTTTTTCGGGATAGGTCTGTCCGGCGCAGGATAAAGGCATACAATATCTTTGCCTCGTTGGACAGGGGTGTGAATGTGGGGGCTTCAAAAAGGAAATTCGGAAGCCGGGTAAAGCTGACCGCCTTTTCCGGCTGATGGATATAGATTGTGTTTGTCATATCGTGTTTTGTGGACGGTTAGAAGCCCGTTTTTGGGGGTAGACGGTAGTTTCTATTGCCTGCCCCTGTTCTTTGTTTGCAAAGCCTTGTAAATCAAGGACTTTTCAGCCCCTAACTGTCCACACAAGACCTCCTTTTCCGTTCACTTTCTGTTTTCTGCCGCCTGTGAACTCTGGCGGCGCAGTCGGGACAGTATTTCGCTCGGTTGGACTTTGGGACGAACACTCTGCCGCAGACCGCACAGCGTTTCAAGTCCTTATCCCGGAAAATTTCCGCTTCCAGCGTCCCGATTTGCGGTAAGACCGACCAGCGGAACCACTTACAGCAGACCGAGAAAGAAATGGTCTGGGGGCAGGTGTGGGTATCCCCATCGTCAAGGAGCATACAGTTCCCGTCCTCATAACAGCAGCACTCCCGGCGGATCAGGGCGTTTGCCTGCTTCCTCTGTGCCGGGGTCATGCGGCAGAGGGTACCGTCCGGCTTGCGCTCTATGGGCGGCAGTCGTTTATATGGGTTCTCTCTCATGTGTTCCCTCCATTTTTCCTTAGCCGTTCTCTCCGAAAAGGCTTCCTGCCTCATTCCTGCGGCGTGTTCCGGCGTTGGCACGCTCCCCACAGATTCGGGACAAGTTGTCCCGAAGTGACCTCTGGACAAAGTGTCCAGAAATTGGCTCCTTGCGGTGCTTCCCTTGCCGGGGTATTCCTTTTCGGACGGTCATTTGGTTTTCAAGGTGCAGCTCATCGATGAACTACCACAAGTCTACACTTTTTCGACCGCCTGTGCCGTATATCCATAAGGTAGGAAATCACCTCGGAAAACTCGCTATTTCCACGCTCTCGGAATTGTGGTAGAATAGAAAAAGAATAATGCGAGGTGATAGAGATGGATAAGTTGGAGTTATTTTCAAAGTGCTTAAATTTAGTAGAGGGCAGGGAAAATCCTGAGAGTTGGTGGGGTTGGTGGAACGAACACGAATCCGAAGTGGAAAAACTATTGAACCACGGCGAGTTTTTGAAGTTAAAACCCCGGTCGCATGGATTTTCTTGGGTACCAGTATTTGGTAGCCAAAAGGGAGCCATCACTATTCTGGAGAAGAACGGAATAGCGTTTGAAATTAGCAATCTCTATCAAGAACGGTATCTGGAGGAATTGGACGCTTACTGTAAGGAACAGAAACGAGTACAACGGGAAAAGCAAAAGAAATTCAAGGCACAGCACCCAGAATGGTTTACTCAATACCCTAAGTTCTCAAAAATGTTGGCAAAAGTCTTGGACTCCTCTGATGAAATAAAATCTGCTGCAACTGTGGAGAAGATTGTAGAGATAGAAAAGAAATTAGGATTTATTCTCCCAACACAAGTTCGGGAATTTTTTCTCATAACTGAGGGAGTTAATGTATCTACAGGTTTGAGTATCAGCTTATCCCAGCTCTTTAATCTAACTATTCACGAGGAGCATTATTGTGTACTAGGCGAATTTTGGAAAGAGGCTGACGGAGATTTACTCCTACTTCGCCCCGGCGAAGAAACTGTCTGGTACTATGCCCATGAGCAAGACAAAGTAAAATTTTTGCGGAATACCATGTATGAATTGTTAGAAAAAGAGTTAGTGAATTATCTGCGAGAAAATTAAAAATATTTTTGACTATCAAGCAGACAAGGAGGGGGAGCATGGAACTATCCATACAAGAACGATTGAAAGACCTTCGTGTGGAGCGTGGGTTGACGCTGGAACAGCTTGCGGAGCAGACGCACCTCTCCAAGTCTGCGTTGGGCAGTTATGAGGGGGATAATTTCAAGGACATCAGCCATTATGCCCTTATTGAGTTGGCAAAGTTTTATGAAGTGACTGTTGATTATCTGCTGGGGCGTTCTCAAACAAAAAATCACCCAAACGCCGATCTTGCAGAACTGCGTTTGAGTGATGATATGATTGAACTGCTGAAAAGCGGGCTGATGGACAATTCTCTCTTGTGTGAACTGGCGACACACCCGGATTTTCCCCGGCTCATGGCTGACCTTGAAATCTATGTGAACGGCGTGGCGGTGAAGCAGGTGCAGGCCGCAAACGCCATAGTAGATACCATGAGCGCAACGATTATGAAGCAGCACAATCCCGGCCTGACTGACCCGCAGTTACGGCAGCTTGTCACCGCCCATATTGACGATGACAGCTTTTGCCGCTATGTGATACAGCAGGACATAAACAAGATAGCCCTCGACCTGCGGGAAACACATAAGGACGATTTTTTCAGCGTCCCGGAGGATAACCCACTGGAAGATTTTTTGCAGACCGCCGAGGAAACCGCCAAAGAGGGTAGCGACCCGGAGCAAGCGTCGCTGGCGTTTATCTGCAAGCGGCTCAAGCTGAACTACGGGAAGCTGTCGGAAGAAGAAAGAAAGTGGCTGAAAAGGATTGCGCAGAAGTCGGACTTGCTGAAAAATCCAAATCCACAGCGGGGACGGAAGTAGAGAACAATAAATAAGAATTTACAGGAGGAAAATCAATGGAGAACTTGATTAAGTTTTTAGAAGATAAGATAACGGATAAAATGTCTGTGGAAGAAATAGTTGATGTTTTTGAGCAGATGTGCAGCACACCGCTTGAAGAAGATATGGTTTTATTTGAAACCGGAACATTTACTGCTTTTTCAAAAGAACCATTTTTTCAAATTTCATTAGTTCGACAGTTTTCAAATGATGATGAAGAGTTTTATCAAATCCATGTAGTCATCTTGTATAAGCCAACCGCTGAAAATAAAATTTTCAGCGAAACAACATGGGACGAAGATTTAGACGAAAATATATTTGACTATATCAGAAAATCAGCGTCGTTTGCTTATGCAAGAAATCATGAATACATCGAGGTAAAAATATATATGGACGAAACTTAACTTCTCATTTATCAGGGAGATAGCAAAGCCCTAAAATGGCTTCCCCGCCCATTCCAATTTTGAGAGAAAAATCTGTTTGCTTTTTTGTGAGTGTGTCCACAAGTTCGGGACATTTTGTCCCGAAGTCCGGCGTGGGATAAGGGACGGGGGCTTTCATATACGCCCTGTCTGCTGACGAAACCAGCCCTGCGCTTGCGGCTCCACGACACGCAATCACAGCCCTGTTTTCCTGCTGCTTCAAATGCCCTTGCCCGACCCGGCGGCAACCTCATTTTCGCAGCAACGCCGACAGAGCGTATAACACACTACACTTTGCAAGCAAAGTCGTGTGCCAAGGGGCAAGCCCCTTTGGAAACCCCGGACAACAAAACAGGCTGAATATCTCGCACTTTTTCGGTGCTTGATACTCAGCCTTTATTTGTTGTCAGCAGCCCCCGTTTCGTGGTCTGCGTGTAGTTCCTTGTAAACTGACCTAACGAGTGGCATAAATATCAGCTTGTTTTATTTGAATTTTATGTGTCCAAACGACACTCGCGTAGTTTTGCCGGACAATATCTAGCAATACTTGATACTCGTTTGTGTTATCGCTCATGAAAGCCTCCCTATATTACGAGAAATCTAAATATTGTGGAATTTGGAATCTCATTCCACATCTTATTGTGTTTTCATCAGCACATCACTTTTGCAACGAAATGTCAAATACTCCTATGATATGAAAAATGCACCCGTTCATTTGAGCGGGTGCATCTGTGTAACTACGGCAGCAAATTGGTTTGCTGAACTGGAAGACTTTCAAGAATATGCGTTTTCATAATGGTGCTGCCTGCGTACATTTCATACTTAATTCCACTGGCTGCTGCCATCTCCAGCGCGGCCTCCTTCTTTGCCTGCACGACAACATCATCGATTTTGTTGTCGCCTTTCACCTCAATCAGTTGGTAAGTGCCGTCCTTCATTTTAGCGAGGAAGTCAGGATAATACTGCCGGATACGACCTGATTCAGGATCATAGTAGTATACGGAGAGATCACCTTGGTTCGAGGTGAACATTCCGGTAAAGTACACTTCCTGTACCTTATCACTCTTGATATATTGGAAGAAGCATTCCTTTTCGGGAAGCGAATCAAAGCAGTATGTATCCGCATGGAAGCTCTTGAGCACTTCATCTGGCGTAAATCCGGGGTATTTATTCGTAATCACGAGATCATCCTTTGCGGAGAACTCATAATACGCTGCATCCTTCGGCTCACGGAGCAGTACAACATCTCTATCTTCTGTCTTCTGAATTGCGGTCACATCAAACAGTGCATGGAAAATTGTCGGGATGATAGTGTAATACAAGATATCTGCATGACTTCGTCCTAAAGAACTTTTTCCTTTATCAGACGATCACTACAGCGAAACAAAGTGGGCAGAGCATAAAAAGTTGGTGTGCAGAGAATTCTTCTTTATCATCATACATGCCGCATAAGAGCGGCAAAAATTTTTCTGACAGGTTCAGTATAATCCTTAAAGTTGACTTCAGGTCAAGAGCTTTTTTGAATTTATAACAGTCGTGTCGAAAGACATCCCGTCTGAGGGCAAAGCGAAGGTTTTGCTCTTCAGGCGGGATTTTTTTGCTTTTTGAGACTGTTGTATACAATATATAGACTAAGAGGGTGGGTGACTTGGACTACGAGTCCATAAACTTTTGCTCGAAAGTACGATACACTATTGTCACGGCAGCGGCCCAGCTCCGAAAGGGAGCGGGAGCCGCAGCCGGGCGGACCTTGAAAATTGAATATGCAGCTTCAGGTACTTCCAGATAATGATACTTCCGTAATTCGCGGCCCGGTCATAAAGAAGACGGGGTGGCCGAGAGGCCAATGAAGTTGTGCAAATCCAACACCTGAATGTTTCCCTTTCTCAGGGGTGCCGGGGGCAAATTAAGAGAAACCATACAAAACCTTTTCCAAACGCCGTTCGAGGGTAACTACGGACGGCGTTTTTATATATCAGCGAAAAGGAGTACGCAAATGAACCGTAAGACCACAAAAAAGGTGGATCACGTCGAATGCCGGTGTGGAATTTGCCTATGACGGCATCCGGGCACCCTGGAAAATCTACTGCATCGAAACGGCATACGAGCTGTACAAACAGTATGGCTGTGAGCGCTACGTCGAGATGCTTCACATCATCAACGAGGCGTGGAAGGGCAATGTAGACGCCTACCTTGCCGGTGTGATCCGGGGTGTGGCCCGCTTCATCTCCGTATACGAGGGCGAGTACAGCCGGGAGCGCCTGGTGCAGCAGCTGGCAAGGACACATCCGAAAACCATCACGCAGCTGGCTCAGAAAGACACCGGAAGTTCTGCAAACCGCCACATGCGGCAGATTCTTCGCATCTATAACGGTGCCAGCCGTGAGATGAGCCTGCCGCTGAAAAACTGACAGTTTCGTTTTACCTCCTGAACAACAGCCGTCGTGGTATCCGTCTGCGGCGGCTGTTTCTTACATAAAAAGGAGGTTGATTTTTATGTTACCGAACAATTGGAGATATCTCAGAGGGGACATCTACTATGCAGACATGGAGCCGCATATCGGCTCGGAACAGGGCGGAAAACGTCCTGTGGTGGTTCTGCAGAATAACATTGGAAACCGTCATTCGCCTACATTGATCGTTGCAACTGTTACTACCCGGACGGAAAAGAAGAAAAACCAGCCCACCCATGTGCTGGTGGATTCCAACCCTGCCTTTGAAGAACCGTCCATGATTCTTCTGGAGCAGATCTTCACGATCGATAAATCCCGCATCGAACGCTTTATGGGCTATGCCAGCAAGGCTGAAATGCTCCGCATTGATATGGTTTTGCTGGTCAGTCTGGCTCTGAATGTTCTGAGCGGAAACCGCAGCGAATAGCGGACAACCAGTAACCCGTAAAAATGAGGTGATAGCGATGTAACCGGAGGTGAGTGAGCCATGCGAAAGAGTGCCCCCATTGAAGTGGTGGTACATTACCCCAAAACGAAAGAGGGATGGGACGAACTCGGAAAACGGGTCGCAACCGCCCACGCCAACTATGTGATCGAAAAAATCGACCGTCTGAACTGCCCCACATGGCAGAAGCTCGAATTGCTGCAGGCGGTGATCGATACTACCAAAGGAACCTACAAACCCAAAGAACACCAAAAGCCCGGCTGGCAGCCGAGCCGATAAACAAAGCCCCACGCTCAACATATGCTTTTCTGCTCTGACCAGAGACGGTCAGATTCAGAGGCAGTGTTGAGCGTGGGGCTTTTTGCGTTACATAAGTTTTTGGAATTTTGCTGACAAAATAAAATCATTGATTGTTGGCGGCCAATATGGTATTCTTTTTGCAAGGGAAGGTGAAGTGCATGAATCGTCGCAGCGTGAAAATTATGAGAAGAAAAGCCGGGGGAACAGCAGGAAAGAATGCAGAAAAGTATTCGGTCAATCTCCCGGCAGTGTGGCTTCGTGCGATGGGAATCCAGAAAGATAACCGGGTAGAACTTTCTTTTGACGGTGAAAAAATCACCGTCCGACCGCTTGCATCAACAGACTCGGAACTGTTCCGCAGAAATGCAGAACAGAAAGAACATCAGCTGAAAGAATATCGGTATTATGACAGAGATACGTTGTGTACCGTGATTTTGGCAGATTTTACAGCGGAGCAGATCTGCATCGAAAACAAAGTTGACGAAATACTGGATACTGCGTTTGGTGTGAACGAAACGCCCTCATGGGAAGACTTCCTGGCCTTTCTGGCAGACCGATGCATTCCGAAAACACGAAAGGGCTTGGATTACTATCTGGATGCTGTTGGCGTTCCGGAATATGACCCGGTTCTGCTTGTTGAAAAGACGCAGGGAAGAATGGCGGAGGATCACAAATGGCTGGAAATTATTTGACGCTGCATACGGAAAGCAGCTTGAGGTGAATATTGATAGAGCAAGTATCGATACGATCCTCGACAAATATCTGTGCTATTACCCAAAACAGTTCCACTTTTTGCTGAAAGAGCGTATCGAAACCGTCCTGATAGAGCAGCAGAAAAAGCTTTTTGAAAAGTAAAAGCTCTTGCGTCCCGTGAAAAAAGAAGGTAATATAAATACAGAGCAAGACACAGAACGCAGGGAGGGATGAAAACCATGTTTTACGAGATCATGCACCGGGAAAGCTGTGTGGCACAACTCAGCACGACAGGGGAATGCAGGGTCTGCCTCGAGGATTTCATGCCCTATGATCTGGTTCTGGTGGAATCGGATGATTTTGACGAGCGCATCAATAATGTAACGAACTTTTACTATTGGTGCGCCTCCCGGATGTTGACGTTGGATCGCACCTACGCCAAGGAGATCCTGAACAGTATCGGTGCATCTCAGAGTGTTACGGACAGGGAACGAGCACAGATTGCATTATCCTACCATTGTCTGTCTTTGCTGGATGTGTTCTGGGTGAAAGAAGAAAACGAGAAGATTCGATTCGAGGATATCAACCTTTTTGCACACTCCTTAAGCAATGCGCTTGTGGATATTGCGCTGCGGGGGCACCAAATGACGGTGACAAACGCCCATCTTCTGGCAAATGACCTGTCTACGGGCGGCTTGTACCCCAAGGCGTGGGTGCGAAAAGAGGATGGCTTCTATCTTTACAAGGATGGTGGCAGGGAAGCGGTGGAACGTGAAGTGCTGGCAAGCAAAATCTGCCGGTGCTTTGACTGCCATCAGGTACTGTATGAGCAGGGGATGTTTGAAAATGAGCCGGTTTCTATCAGCAAAATCATGACATCTCAGCGATACAGTCTTGTGACCTATGCAGCCTATGACGTCTACTGCACGAACCATGATTGGAACACGCTGGATAAGATCTTAGAGTTGGATGCTCCCAGCTACTATATGATGAACATTCTGGATTATCTGGTGGGCAATACCGACCGTCATTGGGAAAATTGGGGTCTGCTGGTAGACAACGAAACCAATCAGCCCATCCGTCTGCATGACCTGATGGACTTCAACCGGTCGTTTCAGCAGTACGACACGCCAGAAGGCGCAAACTGTCTGACCGTGGGAAAACGCCATCTGAGCCAAAAAGATGCTGCAGTGGAAGCGGTGCGGAACATCGGACTGAACCAAGTTCGTCAGGTGGAGCACGCCGTATTCTCCGGGCATCCGGCATGGAAAGCAACGTTTGAAGAACGACTGCGTGTTTTACGGAACGCCATGTAAGTCAGAGCGAATATCAGAATGATTGAAACAGAATGATTCCATAACGAAAGCCCGTCTGCGCTGCCACATATCGTGGCTTGCAGACGAGCTTTTTCGTTTGGCCGGAGAAAAATTACCATACCTCACATGCGAAGCATAGATGGAAAATCGGAACCAAGGTTTTCCACCAGATGGCAAAAGCACTTCTGACTGATGGTCTTTTGTCCGTTTTCCCAGCAGCGGATGCTTGTCCGGCTGACCTTTGCGTGGTCGGCAAGCTGCTGACGGTTCCAGCCTTTTGCCTCCCGGTATCTGCGGAGGAAGGCTCCTCCGCCCCGGTGCAGAAACAGGGTGTAGTCGTCCAGAATATCCTCCACCGGGATGCCGTAAAGGGCGGCGAGCTTGTCCGCAAGTTCCGGCGTAAAGCTGCGGTGAAATGCGCCGCTTTCCAGATCCCGATAGAGCCATTCCTCTATGCCCACCATGGCAGCAACCTCTTTTTGCAGCAGGTCAAGACCATAGCGGCACCAACGCAGACGGTCCCATGGGTTCGGGATGTCGGCGTAAGAGTGGTACATACGGTAGAACGCCTGCGCCTCTACGGTGGTGCGGGGGCCTGCCAAACTTACCTGTAAGATGTATAGAGGGGTTAGGCCACAACCCTCACATGACACCCTCTGAAGCAGAAAAAAGGAACCGCTCTCTCGGCTCCAAAAAATCCATTTTGACGTAGATGCGTCATTGCACGAAAGAGGTGGGTTCTCTTTTCCATCTGAAAGTGCGCTGGGGAGAGGATAGCAAATGAGCTGCGGATGCATTTTCGCAGGGAGCGCAGAAATGGCGTGGTCGTTTCCCTGCAGGAAACACTGGAAGCGGGAAAGGAGGACAGCGCACTGACCCTTTCCGATGTACTGCAGGACGGTTTCTGCATGGAGGATGCCTGTGAGCGGCAGGACGAGGCCCGGCGGCTGCGCAGGCTGATCGAGGGCCTGCCCGCCCGGGAACGCAAGCTGATTCTGCTGCGGTACGGGCTGGCGGGTCAGCCGCCCCTGACCCAGCTGGAAACGGCACAGCTGCTCCAGATCAGCAGAAGTTATGTCTCTAGGCTCGAGACCCACGCACTGGATCAGTTGCGCAAAGGCTGGCTTCAAGAATCATCGGTGGAATAGAGCGTGCCGCCTGCGGGCGGCGTACATATCCTCTTTTAGCAGCTTTGCGGAGCAATGCGCCTGTTACCCGTATATTTTCCCCACGATCTTTCCGCGTGCTGCGGCGGGCAGAAGCTTGCACAAAAGGCTCAGGAATTTATACTGCGCACCGGCAACATAAACGACTGCCGGTTTCTTTTTCTCCACAATACCGGCGATGTACCGTCCAATGCGTGCTGGGTCCATGCCGTTTTGCTCGTCATGCTCCATCTGACTGACGCTCCGGGAGATGCGCCCGCCGTATTCATCATCGCCGAGAATGCTTTTCTGACGTGCTTTTGTAAATCCGGTGCAGATGTCACCCAATTCTACGACGGTAACATGGATGCCGTAGGGCTTGACTTCGTTTGCCAGAGCGTAAGAGCAAGAGGAAACGGCGGCTTTGCTTGCGGAGTAGAAGGTCTGGAACGGAATGTGTGCTACGGCGGCAACGGAGCTGATGTTCACAATATGCCCCTTCCCTTGATGGCGCATGAAGGGGAGAACCGCTTTATTTACAGTGACCGTCCCGAAAAAGTTTACATCAAACTGTGCTTTGGCTTGCTCCAAGGACGTAAACTCCACCGCACCGGAAATGCCAAAACCTGCACAGTTGATCACTGCATCGATTTTAGTTTCTTTTTGGATGATCTGCTGCACAGCGGCGTTGACCGCATCTTCATCGGTCACATCGACAGACAGATGGGTGACACCCTCCATAGGGATATTTCTGCGGCTGAACTCATAGACGATGCAGCCATTCTCTTTCAGAGCGGATGCCGTGCACCGTCCGATGCCGGAGCTTCCTCCGGTAACAATGACGACCTTGTTGTTTTCTCCTGCCATGACTTTCCTCCTGAAAATGTTGATCTGATTCGAGTATACCGCATCGCAAGACGACTGTCTATACTGATAGCCGGATTGTGGAAAAGTACAATAAAGTAAAAAAGAAACCCGTTCCCATCTTGACACTACGCAAAGAATGTGGTATTGTAATTAAGCATAGAATAAATTTCCATTCAAGTGTTTAATTTGTTCGTGCCTTACAAAAAAGAGAATTGTATGTGAGCAGCGTCGTTGGATTGTTACCGTTTGGCGGGCTAGACCAACTCTGCATAGCACAAGCCGAAAGCGTGTTTCAGCCTTCGGTATGTTTGCTGTGTCAAGAGTGGTCTTTTTTTATTGCCTTTTTCAACCTGAGGAGGAGAAACAATGCAATATACCGTCAAAAAACCGATCAACAACAACATTCTGCGCGTGGTGGACCCCACGGGCTGTGAGCTGATCGTCACCGGACGCGGTCTGGGCTTTGGTGTTAAGCCGGGCTATAAAATTGAGGCTGAAACCGTGGAGCGCAGCTACCGCATGACCAGCCCTGCCGTGCAGCAGAAGTTGGTGGAACTTCTGGAACAGATCCCGTATGAGCATCTGCTGCTCACCGATGAGCTGGTGGCAATGATCCGCAGCCGGGTGAACTACCCGCTGAACGAGAGCCTGCTCATCACGCTGGCCGACCACATCAGTTTTTCCATCCAGCGCAGCGAGCAGGGGATTCGCTTTTCCAACCCGCTGATGGCTCCCATTCGGGAATTTTATCCGGAAGAGTATCGCCTTGGTATGGAGTGCCTTGCCACCATCCGCCAGCGCTGCCATGCAGACCTTTCGGACGACGAGGGCGGCTTCATCGCGCTGCACATCGTCAACGCAGAGCTCAATACCACAATGAGCGTGGTGAACGATGTCACCCGCTTTGTGGATGGCTGCGTGCAGGTGGTGGAATACTTTTACAACTGCCATTTTGACCGGGATGCACTGGATTTCAGCCGCTTTACAGTGCATTTGCGCTTTTTTGCGCAACGCGTATTTCAAGGAAAACAGGAGCAGGAAAACGATACCCACGACGAAGTGTTCCGCGCCCTGATCGCCCGCAATTGCAGCGAACACTACAAATGCGCCTGCTGCATTGCGGAGTATGTCCGCAACACCTGGCACAAGGAGCTTTCGGACGAGGAACTGGTGTTCCTTACGATCCATCTGAAACGGATTCGGATGGGGAAGTAAGCTTTCTTGCTTCACCTTTGATTCTTCACAGGTCTTTCCTGTGTGGATATATATGCTGGATACGAACTTGAGAAAAGGAGAACTGAAGATGAAAGACAAGATCTTTGGCGTGCTGCAGCGCGTAGGACGCAGCTTTATGCTGCCCATTGCGCTGCTGCCTGTAGCGGGCCTGCTGCTGGGTATCGGCAGCTCGTTCACCAACGAAACCATGCTGGCGGCCTATGGCCTGAACAGCGTCATCCACCCCGGTACCCTGATCTACACCATTCTGGACGTGATGAGCCAGACCGGTAGTGCCGTGTTCAACAATCTGGCGCTGCTGTTCGCCATGGGCGTGGCCATCGGCATGGCTCGCAAGGAAAAAGAGGTGGCCGCCCTGTCCGGCGCAGTGGCCTATATCATTATGAATACGGCCATTCAGGCCATGATCAATGCGGCAGGCGGCGTAGAAGCGATGCCTGCCAACTCCACTACCACCATGCTGGGTATCACAACCCTGCAAATGGGTGTGTTCGGCGGCATCGTGGTCGGTCTGGGCGTGGCAGCGCTGCACAACAAGTTCTATAAGATCGAGCTGCCGCAGGTGCTGGCCTTCTTTGGCGGCACCCGCTTTGTGCCCATCGTCAGTTCTATTGTGTATCTGGTGGTCGGCATTGCCATGTTCTATATCTGGCCGGTGGTGCAGAGCGGTATTGCCGCGCTGGGTGCACTGGTGCTGGCTTCCGGCTACGCAGGCACCTTTATTTACGGCCTGCTGGAGCGTGCGCTGATCCCCTTTGGACTGCATCATGTGTTCTATATGCCGTTCTGGCAGACCGCTGTGGGCGGCACCGCCATCATCGATGGCGTCACCGTGACCGGCGCACAGAACATCTTCTTTGCCGAGCTGGCCTCCAAGTCTACCACGGTGTTCTCGGTCAGCGCTACCCGTTTCATGGCCGGTAAGTTCCCCTTTATGATGTTCGGTCTGCCCGGCGCGGCGCTGGCGATGTACCAGTGCGCCAAGCCGGAAAAGAAAAAGGTGGCAGGCGGCTTGCTGCTTTCCGCAGCCCTGACCGCTTTCCTCACCGGCATCACCGAGCCGCTGGAATTTACTTTTATCTTTGTGGCTCTGCCCATGTACGCCGTGCACTGCGTGCTGGCCGGTCTGTCCTTCATGCTGATGCACATTCTGAATGTGGGCGTGGGCATGACCTTCTCCGGCGGTCTCATCGACCTGGTGCTGTTCGGTGTGATGCAGGGCAACGCCAAGACCCACTGGGTGTGGGTGGTTGTGGTCGGTGCGGTGTACTTTGTGCTGTACTACATCATTTTCCGCTTTATGATCTCCAAGTTTGACTACAAGACCCCGGGCCGCGATGATGCCGAGGAAGTCAAGCTGTACACCCGTGCGGACGTGAATGCCCGCAGCGCCGCTTCCGGCAGCACCGCCCCCGCAGGGGATGATCCGGTCAGCGCCCTGATCGTAGAAGGTCTGGGAGGTGCCGCTAATCTGTCCGACGTGGACTGCTGCGCCACCCGCCTGCGCTGCACCGTCAAGGATGTTGCGCTGGTCAAACAGGATGTGCTCAAGGCCTCCGGTGCCTCCGGCGTGATCTGCAAGGGCGACGGTGTGCAGGTGGTATACGGCCCCAAGGTGGCTGTCATCAAGGCAAAGCTGGAAGATTATCTGGAAAATGCACCTAAGACCCCGGCGGCCCACGCTGCAAAGGATACCGTGCTGTCTGCCTGCCTGAACGGCACTGTAGTGCCGCTGGCCGATGTGAAGGATGAAGCCTTTGCCAGCGGTGCACTGGGGGACGGCATTGCCATTGAGCCCACCGATGGTGAACTGGTGGCACCTGCTGACGGTGAGATCTCCTCCACCTTTGAGACCCACCATGCCGTGGGCATGACCACGGCTGACGGTGCCGAACTGCTGATGCACATCGGCATCGATACGGTCAAGCTGGGTGGCAGGCACTTTACCTACCTCGTCAACGAGGGCGACAAGGTGAAGAAAGGCCAGCCGTTGATTCGCTTTGAACTGGAAGCCATTAAGGCTGAAGGCTATCCCGTGACCACGCCGCTCATTGTCTGCAATACTGATGACTATGCCGCTGTCGCGGCTAAAGCCAGTGGCACCGTAAAGCAGGGCGATGCGCTGCTGGAACTGAAGCACTAAGCGTTTCTCCCAAACTGTAAGGCAGGGTTGTTATAAGGGGGGGGGGCTGTTGCAAAATAGCCCCAACGAAAAAATGAGATAGACTTCCCCGAAAGGGGGGCCTATCTCATTTTTTGTTGTAAGCTGAAACTGCAATGAACCAACTACAACATGAACAGTATCCTCGGCGGCTTTTTTGTATATAGGGCAGCAATTCTTGACCGTTTTTATGAACTACTAATTATCGCTGTATTCTTGCTATGAATGTCTTTTGCCGGTATATTGCAAAGAGGACCTCTGTAACACCGAAAACGGACGAATGATCGTGGAGCTGTATCTGGGTAAACAGGAACATCACGTTTCGAGGATCTTATATTAAACAGGGCAGCAGCCCTATAAAAAAAGTGACAGCGTTTCAACTTGAAATGCTGCCACTCTTTTTTGTTGTCTAAATCATAGATGAAATAGCAGCTCCATCTTGAAAACGGCGTAAAGATTTATTATAATAAGATAAATAGTTGTGACTTTTGCAAAGGAGGGCTGAAGTATGGCAGCGCAGCGCACCTATCTGGCAATCGACCTGAAAAGTTTCTATGCCTCGGTGGAGTGCGTAGACCGCCATCTGGATCCCCTGACCACCAATCTGGTGGTGGCGGACGCCTCCCGCACCGAAAAGACCATCTGCCTTGCGGTGTCGCCGTCCTTAAAAGCTTACAAGATCCCCGGCAGAGCGCGGCTGTTTGAAGCCGTCCAGCGTGTCCGGGAAGTCAACACCCAGCGGCTGCAAACTGCCATCCGGCAGAAAAAGGCGGTCCGGGGAGAGGACGGCAAGTACCACTTTGCCAGAACCTCTTTTGATGCCAACGCCCTGAACGCAGACCCTGCGCTGGGCTTGAGCTACATCGTTGCGCCGCCCCGGATGCAGCGGTATCTGGACGTGTCCACCCGGATCTACAAGACCTACCTCAAATATGTGTCCCCGGCGGACATCTACCCCTACTCCATCGACGAGGTTTTTATCGATGTGACAGGCTATCTGCCCTATTACCAGATGAGCGCCCATGAGCTTGCCATGACCATGGTGCGAGAGGTGCTGTGCAACACCGGCATCACCGCAACGGCAGGCATCGGCACCAACCTCTACCTTGCAAAGCTGGCCATGGACATTGTGGCAAAACACATCCCGGCGGACAAGGACGGCGTGCGCATTGCAGAGCTGGACGAGCAGTCCTATCGGTATCTGCTGTGGAACCACCGCCCTCTGACGGATTTCTGGATGACCGGTCCCGGCACGGTCAAGCGGCTGGAAGCTCACGGTATCTACACCATGGGGGACCTGGCACGGTTTTCTATCCACGGGGAAGATCGTTTGCATGAGATTTTCGGCGTGGACGCGGAAATTCTCATCGACCACGCATGGGGCTATGAACCCTGCGGCATGGCCGAGATCAAAAGCTACAAGCCCAGCACCAACAGCATCAGCGAGGGGCAGGTGCTGACCTGCCCCTACCCCAACGACAAGGCACAACTCATCGTCCGGGAGATGGCGGAGATTCTGATGTTCCGGCTCACCGAAAAGAAACTGGTGACAGAATCCATCACCTTAGAGGTGGGCTACGACCGGGAGAATGTGGACAAGGGTAGCTACCGTGGTCTGACCCAGACCGACCGCTACGGCAGAATCATCCCCAAAGCGGCCCACGGAACTGTCCGGTTCGATGCTCCCACCAATCTGGGCAGTACTCTCATCAACGAGAGCGCAAAGCTGTTTGAGCGCATCACTAACCCAGCGCTGACGGTGCGGCGTATCACCCTCAACGCCAACAAGGTCACGCCGGACGAGGGCATCTATCAGGTGGACTTTTTCACCGACACCAGGAAGCTGGAAAAGGAGAAAAAACTCCAGCAAGCGATGCTGGGCATCAAGAACAAATACGGCAAAAACGCCGTGCTGAAGGCCAGCAGCTATGAGGAAGGCGCTACCATGCGCCAGCGCAATGCGCAGATCGGCGGGCACAGTGCGGGAGGTTCGGATGGAAAACTACAAAAATAGCAAGATCGGACGGGAAACCGCCCAAAAGTACGGGGATATTCTGGAGATGGAACGCCCTCAGACCGAAGAATCCCTCCGCAAGCACCCCCGCATGACCCTTCAGAACCGTGCCAAAATTTTCTCGCCCTTCTCTCCGCTGCGGGGCTATGACGAGCAGCTTGCCGCAGAAAAGCAGCGCACCGAGCGTGTACCCAAGCGCATTCTGACCGAAGAAGAAATGTCGGCTCTGTCCGATCGGCTGATGCAGGTCACCAAGGGCATGACCATCACGGTGCGGTACTTCAAGGAGGATACCGCCCACCCGGAGATCCCGGCGGTAGGCGATTACCTCACCCTGACCGGCAAAGCAGACCGCATCGACCCGGTGTTCCGCACCTTGCAGGTGGGAGACACCGTGGTGTCTTTTGAAGATCTGGTGGAGGTCAGCGGGGAAGGTATCATGGACATTGATGCATATCTGGGCATCGGAGAAGAATGACATTGCAAAGAAATGCTGAAAGTGAGTTTTATGGGACATCACCTTTGGTAAAATGACCTCAGAAGAAACAAAACACACTTCAGACGGAGGAAAATACCATGGCAAACGGTGATTACGGCTATTTCGGCAAAGGCGACACGGGCTATGCCCAGTACATGACGGCTTTCAACCGCAACTTTGGCGGTTCGTTTGGCGGCGGTGGGAACCACAACAATGGCGGCGGCGGGGGAGATGGCAGTGGCTGCGGCTGCCTCATCGCTATCGCGGTGGTGGTCGTGCTGGTGCTTATTGCCATGGGGAGCTGAGGGCATCCCCACGGTGCAGAGCTGCTTGTGGTAAACGGCGGAAAAAACTAAAAAAGCACTTGACCCTGACGTTGCGTCATAGCGTATACTGAGCTTGTCGCAAGGGAGAAAAACGAAATGATGACTGTCAAGAAAGTGAGCAATCTGACCGGGGTGAGCATTCGGACGCTGCAATATTACGATAAAATCGGTCTGCTGCATCCGACGCATCGAACGCAGGCGGGATATCGCCTGTATGATGATGCTGCACTGGAACGATTGCAACAGATCTTGCTGTTCCGAGAACTGGAATTTTCACTGGAGGATATCCGAAGAATTCTGAAAAATCCGGAGTTTGACCGGGAAAAGGCACTGGAACAGCAGATCACATTGCTGAACCTGAAAAAACAGCATCTGGAAAAGTTGATCGCTCTTGCGGAGAAGATTCGGACGACAGGAGGAAACGTTATGGACTTCAACGCATTTGACACACAGAAGATCAAGGAATACGCAGAACGTGCAAAGAAAGAGTGGGGCAAAACCACAGAGTATCAGGAATTTGAGGCAAAAAATGCCCGGCGGACGCAGAAGGAATCTGACAACATCAACGAGCAGTTGATGGGGCTCGTAGCGGCATTCGGAACGCTGCAAACCAGAGAACCGGCAGACCCCGCGGTGCAGGCACAGGTGAAAAAACTACAGGACTTTATCACGGAAAATTACTATACCTGTACGAAACCCATTCTGTATCAACTTGGACAGATGTACGGTGCTGGCGGCGAGTTTACGGAGAATATCAACGCTGCCGGGGGAGAGGGCGCGGCAGAATTTGCTCAGAAAGCCATTGAAATTTATTGCCGATAAGCCCAAAGTCGGTGGTAATATACGCCTACTGCAACCCGCATGGTCTTTGGATGACGAAATCTTAAGAAACGAACGGGTTCCTGCCAGTGGTTAAACGCTTGCAGGAGCCTGTTTTGGCGTGCAGCCAGAGGGATGATGCAGCGTTGAAAATGTTCTGCTTAACCTTGTGCAGAGGATGAAGTATGATACTCGTAAGAAACTAACTTACGAGTATATTTTATGCAACTGCGCTTTGAGGAGGAAATACCATGCGTTCCAAACAAATCAGAAATCAACTGGAAATCGTGCAGGGAGACATTACCAAGCTGGACTGTGACTGCATCGTGAATGCAGCCAACCGCAGTCTGTTGGGCGGCGGTGGCGTGGATGGGGCCATCCACCGGGCAGCAGGGCCGGAACTGCTTGCCGAGTGCCGCACCCTGCACGGCTGCCGCACCGGCGAAGCGAAGATCACAAAGGGCTACCGGCTGAAGGCAAAGTACATCATCCATACGGTGGGCCCCATCTACTCCGGCACCCCGGAGGACGCTGTGCAGTTGGCAGACTGCTACCGCAATTCGCTGGAGCTGGCAAAGACCTACGATGTCCACAGCATCGCCTTCCCGGCAATTTCTACGGGCGTGTATGGTTATCCGCTGGATGCCGCCACCCAAATTGCGGTGGATACAGTGGCTGATTGGCTGCAAAGCCACGCCGACTACGATGTGAGGGTCATCTTCTGCTGCTTTGATGCCCGGACGAAGCAGGCGTATCAGACAAAAATGGAGTAAACATTGAAATACAGAGAGATCGCGGACGGCATTTTTCTTGACCGCCCCAACCGTTTTATCGCCCATGTAAACGTGAACGGTGTGGTGGAAACCGTCCATGTCAAAAACACCGGGCGGTGCAGAGAACTGCTGCTGCCCGGTGCGGCGGTGCGTCTGGAAGTGTCAGACAATCCGAAACGCAAGACAAAATACGACCTTGTGGCGGTACACAAGCAGGAACTTGGCTGGGTCAACATGGACAGTCAGGCACCCAACAAGGTGGTAGGAGAATGGCTCTCAAAGCAGGAGTTTGACCTTGTCAGGCCGGAGTTTCCCTACGGAAGATCTCGCATCGATTTCTACATGGAAAAGGGCGAACAGAAATACCTGCTGGAAGTCAAAGGCTGCACATTGGAAGTGAGCGGCATCGGTTATTTCCCGGATGCGCCCACCGAACGGGGCGTGAAGCACTTGCACGAGCTAGCCCAGGCACAGCGGGCAGGGTATCGGTGCGCAGTAGCCTTTGTGATCCAGATGGAAGGCATCACCGAGGTGAGGCCGAATGTTGGCACGCAGCCGGAGTTTGGCACAGCGCTGGCCGAAGCGAAAGCCGCAGGTGTGAGCGTGCTGTTTCTGCTTTGCCATGTCGGGCGGGACAGTCTGGAAATCGTGGAGCAGCGGGAAACATGAAAATGGGATGGAATGAAGAAAGCCATGTGAGGGAGGAACCAGCATGCCTTTTTTTGATGATCCACAACGACATCACCAAGGTAACAGCGGATGCCATCGTCAACCCGGCGAACCGGAACCTTTTGCAGGGCAGCGGCGGCAGGCTGGCTGTTTGACACGCTGGATAAAACGCTGGAGATGGCAAAGGTGACTGCCGAGGTCACCCACAATCACCCGGAGGGCATCAAGGGCGCACAGGCCACGGCGGCAGCGATCTTTCTGGCACGCACCGGCCACAGCAAGCCGGAGATCCGGCAGTATGTGGAGCAGACTTTCGGCTACGATTTGAGCCGCACCTGCGATGAGATTCGTCCGGGCTATCGCCATGTGGAGACCTGTCAGCAGACCGTGCCGGAGGCCATCGTCGCCTTTCTGGAAAGCAATAGCTTTGAAGATGCCCTGCGCAATGCTGTTTCCCTTGGCGGCGACAGCGACACCCTTGCCTGCATCACCGGCTGCATTGCCGAAGCCTTTTACGGGATGCCACAGGAACTGCGGGCAGAGACCTTGAAGCGTCTGCCGGAGGATCTGCGGGCGGCGTACAAGCTGTTCCGGCAGAACCTTGAGCGCAGGATGTGACACCGTCGGTGCTGCACAGACCCAAGCTGTATTTAAAAAACTGAGGATCGTACCGGAAGAACAGCAAAACACCCGCCTGCGTATTGTGTGCAAAGCACAGTACATGGGCGGGTGTGGTTTTGTTGTGGTTTGTTCGCACTGTCAGAACAGGTCGAAACATAATTTTTGTGGAGTTCCGTCCAGCAGATACCGGATATAGAGACGGTCGTTTTCCGCTTCTGCCTGCACCTGCGTGGCGTGCTCAAAGAGGGTGCGCAGACGGCGGTATTCTGCCCGCTGCGCTTCTGTATAGCGGGACGGCATATCCGAGGTAAGGAACACATTGCCAAGCAGGGCATTGACCGTGGCAAGGGTGCGTTTTTGCTCTGCCGTCAACTTGCAGTTTTCCTCCCGGAGGAAGAACACATCCGGGTCGCTGCCATAGGCACGGCCATTGAGCTGCCGCCGGAATAGCGTGTTGTTGATGGCCTGCTTTGTGGACACCCGCTCCCGGTGGAACAGGCGCATATACCACACATCGTCCCAGTCCAGCCCTACGTCACAGCTGACACGGCAGTAATCCACCAGCCCGAAAGCCGGCATCACCGGTACGCCGCAGCCGAGAATCTGCTTTTGCCCGCACCATGTGCGCAGCAGCTCCATAGCACGGTACATCCGGGCTGCCCGGCTCTCGCGGGCGTTGCCAAAGGGGGCAGCGCCGTACAGAAAATCCAGCTTGACAAGGTCGAAGCCCCAGTCGTTCAGCACCAGGTCAAACACCCGGCGCAGATAGTCCAGCACGGCCGGGTTGTCGAGATTCAGCGCATAAAAGCTGCTCCAGTTGCAGCCGCAGCACCACGGTTTGCCGTCCACTTTCAGCAGCCAGTCCGGGTGCTGCCGGAAAAGGGCAGAGTTCTTTTCGCACACAAAGGGTGCAAGCCATAGCCCGGCCTGAAAGCCAGTGGCATGAATTTCCTCCACCATGCCTTTCAGCCCGTGGGGGAATTTCTGTGCATCTGTTTCCAGCCAGTCGCCCACCTTGGGCTCCCATCCATCGTCGATCTGGAACAGGTCTCCCAGACAAAGCAGGCTGCGACATCCGGTCAGGTCCTCCCGGATGGTATCCTCGGTGATGTCCTGATAGCGGTTGTACCAACTGGAATAGCCTGCCAGCTTCTTTTCAGTCCGGGGCTTGATGCCCATAGCCTGAAACCAGCCGTCGAACACCTCGGTCTCGCCGCCCTCGGCAAAAAACAGGTCAAGGAGTGGGAAACTGCCGCCGGGATGCTCCACCCCGGCGCAGTCACGCTCCAGCGTCAGCAGGGCTTTGCCGCTGTCGTAGCGGAGGATGGTGTAGCCCGGCTTCTCGTCCAGCGATGCCACCAGCCGGAACTGTGTGCCCTTGCGGAAATAGCAGTAGGAAAAGCCGTGGCTCTGCCCCTTTTGATGCCCATAAGGCGCAAAATGATAATCGCCGTAGCGGTCAAAGGCGTATTTCTTGCGCAGAAAGCCGGGGATATGGTCGGTGCCGCGCAGCTTGCCGTTCCGGTCAAGCTCCGGGCTGTAGGTCCATGTCTGGTAGCCGTTCATGAACAGACGCTCGTCTGCTTCCATCGTCCACGGCATCTCGGCACGCACCGTTTTCAGCGTCCCGGCGGGCAGGTCTGCCGTCAGATGCAGCGCACCGCCATTCTCCGTGACCGTGCAGTTGCCTGTCTGTACGCCGCCGGAAGTTTCCGCGTACCAGTGCAGTGTTTCAGTCATGGTGCGCTTCCTCCCCGTGGAGCTGTGCGCTGATCTCGGCAGCGCGGGCATCGGTCAGAACAAATTTGCGGCGGAACAGCACCAGCGCACCAGCCAGCACCAGCATGGGCAGAACGGTCATCATCAAGCGCAGACCCAGCAGGGTTCCGGCGCTTTGTACTGCCACCGGGCCGGTCTCCTCCGTGTTGCCCACAAGACCGATGAGGTCCAGCCCGATGCCGGTCAGGAATACCGCCACACCGGAGGCAGCCTTGACCACAAAGGTCTGCATGGAAAAGATAACGCTCTCCTCCCGGCGTCCGGTCTTGAGCTGACCGTAATCCACGCTGTTGGAAAGGAACAGGGTGGTCAGCACGGTCAGCATACCGTTGCAGGCGAACACCACCACGCCCGGAATGCACAGCATGGCAAGGCTGTGGGAAAGGCCGGTCAGGCAGAACACCAGCAGCGTGCCGTAGCCGCACAGCGCCAGCACAAGGCTTAGGTGAAATACCTGCGTACTGCTGAACTTTTTGCGCAGCAAGGGGTAAAGCACCATCATGCCAAGAATCTGCGCCGCACCGCCCACGGTGGAAAACAGGGTGTAGGTGGCTTTCCAGCCTGCACCGCCAAGGTCGTATTTGAAGAAATAGATGATGAAGTTGGAGGTAAGGTACAGCGCCGAGTTGATCAGCACGATGCTGCCTACCACTACCATAGCCTGATCGTTGCGGAACAGGGCGGAGAACATCTCCTTTACGGTGGCGGTCTTCATCTCACTGGGGGTAGTTTCTTTCATGGAAATGCAGCACACCAGCTCTGTCACTGCAAAAATTACCGCTACGATCAATGCCACCCAGCGGAAGCCAGCGCGCTCGCTGTCGCCGCCAAGGGCTCCCACCAGCAGCATGGTGAACATGGCGATGAGGGCAGAGCCAACGCCTGCACAGGTGCGCCCCACCATGGAGAGGTTCTCCCGGTCTTTTGGGGTGCGGGTCACGGCGGGGATCATGGACCAGTACGGAATATCCATCATGGTATAGGTGACGCCCCACAGGATGTACACCACGCTGAAGTAGACCATCAACGCCGCTTCGTCCAGCACCGGGGCGGCAAACAGGGCGTAGAGCACCAGCGCATTGAGCAGCGTGCCGGAAAAGATCCACGGACGGAAACGTCCCCAGCGGGTGCGGGTCTTTGCCACCAGAACCCCCATAAAGGGGTCGTTGAAGGCATCAAAGAACCGGGCAACCATGAGCACGACGCCCACAAAGCTGGCCGAAAGCCCCAGCACATCCTGATAATAATACATGACGTAAGAAGCCGACAGGGCATATACCATATCCTTGCCCACGGCACCAATACCAAATGCGGTTTTCTGTTTCAGGGTCAGTTCCATACAGCGTCCTCCTTTTCAATGGTGAACCGCAGCACAACGGGCTGGGTCTGCGGGGCAGAAACGGTCAGCAGGGCTTCTCCGGCAGTGCCCACGGTGCGCAGATAGGTTCCGGTCATGCCGCCCTCGGCAACGGCGGTCTGCGGGCCCACAAGGGCGGCGCTGCCCTCCACCGCAAACTGCACCGGGAACTGTGCGTAGGGGGCAGGGGTGCCATTCTCGTCCAGAATGCGTACCCGGACAGCCGCCATATCGTAAGTGTCTTTTTCCCGAAGAGCCGTCCGGCTGACCTTGACTTCCAAGTGCAGCTTTGCGCTGGGGCAAAGGGTCACGCTGCGCACCACGTTGCCGTTCTGCACGGCATCGAACCGCCAGCGGGTGGCTTCGCCGCCCCAGTTGCTCACATATTTGCCGTAGAGCGCCACGCCATCTTCAAAGCTCATTTTGTAGTGCAGCATACACCAGCCGAATTTGACCTTGTAGGCCAGCGGCAGTCCCGGCAGCCCATATTTCCCGGCAGCCAGCAGGCAGTCCCGCACAGCAGCTGCCTTGGCGGGGGAAAAGTGCTCCTGCGTTTCCAGCAGCTCGCCAATGGGATCGTCCATCACAAAGGGAGGGTGGGGCAGCGCCGTCCACTCGCTTTGGCGCAGGGCGGTGACGAACACATCGTTTTTGTAGAGCTTGACCTGCTGGGCATTGCTGAAAACGTAGGCCGTGCCCAGTTGCCCGGCAGGGTTATCGCCGATGTCCATGGAAGAGCTGACCGCCAGCACCGGGTCAGTATCACCCTGACTGGCATAGACCGCTGCCGCCAATTTGGGGTTGCGGAAGCTGTCCAGCACACCGTGGTAGCAGATGCGGTCACCGGAGCCAAAGTCCTTGTGGGTCTGGTAGTCGAACATACACCAGCCAAAGCACCCGGCGTGCTCTCCGCTGGCATAGGCGGCGTTCTGCACCCGGACGTGCCGCAAGGCGTGCTCCTGTCGATGAGGGCCATCGTCAAAGGGCTTGGTGGGGTACATGTGACCGTTGCACTCCGAGATGAGCAGCGCCTTGCCCATATCCGGGGTCACGTCCTTTTTGGGCTTTGCGCCGGGCGTTACGCCGTTGTGGGAAAAATCGTTGTAGGCGTAGACATCCTCCAGCAGATGGCTCTTTTCCAGATATCGCACACCGGAGGTGGCGCGGCTGGGGTCCAGCTGATGGGCAATTTGATTGGTGCGGGTGTAGAAGGCATCGTCGTCCACGCTCTCGTTGATGCGCACGCCCCACAGGATGATGCTGGGATGATTGCGGTTCTGCAAGATCATCTCTTGTAACATTGCACAGGCAGCGTCTTTCCATGCAGCATCTCCGATGTGCTGCCAGCCCGGCAGCTCGGTGAACACCAACAGACCCCGCCGGTCGCACTCGTCCAGAAAATATGGGCTTTGGGGGTAGTGGCTGGTGCGCACGGCGGTGCAGTGCAGTTCCTCCTGCAAAATGCGGGCATCCTCCCGCTGCAGGCTTTCCGGTGCGGCGTAGCCGATGTAAGGGTAGCTCTGGTGTCGGTTCAGACCCCGCAGGAAGGTCTTTTTTCCGTTGAGGTAAAAGCCATCCGCCCGGAACTCTGCGGTGCGGAGGCCAAACGTCACCTGTTTGCGATCGATGGGTTGTCCGGCTGCGTTCAAAAGCTCTGCCACGGCATGATGCAAAACCGGGTGCTCGGTATCCCACGGCTGTGCGTCCGGGACGGAAAACTGTATCTTCCCGGTTTCTGCCGCCTGTGCGGTCTGCTGGGCCAGCAGGGTGCCGTCTGCGGTCTCCAGCCGGATGCGGATCGCTGCGGCTGCGGGCGTAAGCTCTGCCGTCCACTGCACCACGGCATCATGCAGGGTGGGCGTGTAGACGAACAAATCGGTCAGGCGGCTCTCTGCCGTAGCTTCCAGCCAGACCTCCCGGTACAGCCCGCCGTAGGTCAGGTAGTCGATGACAAAGCCAAAGGGTGGAATGGCCGGGTCTTCACGAGTATCCAATTGCACGGTCAGCAGGTTTTCACCCTCCCGGTCCACAAGGTCTGTGATCTCCACCGCAAAGCCGGTATAGCCGCCCCGGTGCTGCCCGGCAACCCTGCCGTTGACCCGCACCACTGCCTGATGAGCAGCGCCGTCAAAGCGGATAAACAGCCGGGGCGCAGCCTGTACCGGCGGCACCCGGAACCGTTTGCGGTAGCCGCAGACCATCTCATAATCGGCGGGGGAGGCATAGTGCAGCGGTACCTCCCGGCAGGTATGGGGCAAGCGGACGGCTTGTTGTTTTGGCACCGGCAGCCCCTTGCCAAAGGCTTCGGTCCAGTGGTGGGTAAACTCCCAATCATCGCAAAAACTGTGTTTCATCGCGGCAGCACTCCTTCCAGTAGAATCGAGATCATTTCCTCCAGTACAGCCACATACTGTACCCCGCTTTCTGCCAGACTGCGGTCTGCCAGAAAGCTCTCAATGGATGCGGTGATCATCTGCCGCAGCACCGGCAGGGACACCGGACGCATGACCCCCTCTGCCACAGCCTGATCCAGCAGCGCCATGGTGGGTTCCCACCCGTTTTCCAATTGACTGCGCACCCGCGCCGCCACCACCGGGTATTTCTCGTCCAGCTCCTTCATCTGCCGCAGGTCCAGCGCGGCGTATTCCGTCGGCATGGCAATGATGACCGCCCGCAGCTTCTCCTGCAAAGTACCGCTGCCTGCCAGAATTTTCTGCTTGCAGTGGTGGATCTCCGCAAAGGCATGGTCTACCATGTCCAGCAGAAGCGCCTCCTTGGAGGGGTAAACGGTGTAGATGGTTTTTTTGCTGATATGCAGCGGCTCTGCCACCTGCTGCATGGTGAAATGCAGCCCCTGTTGACGGAATAACTGCATGGCCTGCGTGCGCACCAGCGCATCGAGCTTTTCCTGCATGAGCGTCCTCCTTGCGGAAACTGTGCTTGCTTTTCTGGTTTCCATTCTAGTGCGGAAACCGAGCTAAATCAAGCGGTTTCCGCATTTTCTGCGTTCTGCCAAGAAAGTGCAGACATTTTGCAGCAGAATGACAAAAAGAACCCCGGCGTGCCTTGAAAGCTGCCGGGGTCTTTTGCGTGCAGGTGCTTTTCCGCAGCGGCAAGCCTCGTCAAAACTCCGGGTGCCATTCATCCCGGATGCCAATGTCGGCACAGACGATTTTTCCGCACAGCGGCGCAGAAGATTCTGCGATATGCAAAGGCTTATAGCTGTCGAAGGTTACGGTCAGATCTGCATGGGCAGCACCCTCGGCAACCTCCCCGGTATCCGTGTTGATGCCGCTGGGCAAGTCTACGGCAAGCACAAAGGCACCGCTCTTGTGCAGAAGGCGTATCAGCCCGCAGGCAGCAAGGCCGGAAGGCCGCAGTTCACCATGGAACCCGGTGCCGTAGAGGGCATCCACAACGGCAGCAAAGCTCTGGGTTTCCAGTACAGAACTGTCAGTGCAGATATGCACTGGCAGGGAGTGCAGGCGCTCAAAATTGAGGATGGAATCCGCGGTTTTCGGCTCGCCCTCGGCCAGAAGAACGGTCACATTCCAACCGTCTTTTGCGGCGGTGCGGGCAATCACGAACCCATCGCCGCCGTTGTTGCCCTTTCCGCAGACCACCAGCAGCCTGCCGGAATGTGGGAACTGTTTTTGCAGTTCAGCGTAAGCCGCCAGTCCGGCATTTTCCATCATTTGCAGGTAGGGCAGACCGTGGGCATCCCCGGCTCGTTCAATTTCCTTCATCTGCGCAGCCGTCACAATGCGATGTTTCATGTTGGCACCTTCTTTCTGTCTCTATTATAATGGATGAGAATGTTTGGAACAAGATGAAAGATACCGGTGCATAGAATCTGTCCCCGGAGAGTTGGAACAAGCCCTCCGGGGGCATTTTTGCTTTTCACTATCTTTTCCGTAGGGGAAAACCATGGTATACTGGACGCAACGAATCCAAAGTAATAAACCGGGAGGTACCGTTATGAAGTGGGGAATTTTAGCCACCGGCACCATTGCCAAAAAGTTTGCATCTACGGTGGAGCAGATGGGCGCAGAGGGGGAGCGGCTTGTTGCCGTGGGCTCACGGCATCTGGAAAGCGCACAGACGTTTGCGCAGCAGTACGGCATCCCCCGCTGTTATGACTCCTACGAAGCCCTTGCCGCAGATCCGGAGGTGGAGGCCATCTATATCGCCACCCCCAACACCCTGCACTACGAAAACTGCAAGCTCTGCTTGGAGCAGGGCAAGCATGTTTTGTGCGAAAAGCCCTTTACCATCACCCCGGAACAGGCGCTGGAGCTGTACCGTCTGGCGGAGGAAAAGCACCTCTTTCTCATGGAGGCATTCTGGATCTGGCTTCTGCCGCTGTACGACCGCCTGCGCGAGATCCTTACTGCTGGCACCATCGGGGAACTGAAGCAGATCACCTGTCAGTACGGCTTTGTGGCCTCCGGTGCCCGGAAGGACCGCAAGTTTGATTCCGGTCTGGGCGGCGGTGCGCTGCTGGATATCGGCATCTACAATCTGGGCTTTCTGCGCATCCTTACCGGACAGGACCCGGAGAAGGTGGAAACCAAAGAGGTGCACATCAACGAGTACGGCACCGACGATTACAGCCGCCTTGCGCTGACCTACCACGGCGGCTGCATGGCAGAGTCTGTCCAGACCATCGGGCAGGAGCTGGAGCGCAACGCCCGCATCGTTGGCACCAAGGGCAGTATTTTCCTGCCGGATTTTCAGCACGCCGAGACCATGACGCTGGAAGTGGATGGCAAAGAGCCGGAGGTCATCCGCTGCCCGGTGGACATCAACGGCTTTGAGTACGAGATCCGGGAAGCAAGCCGCTGCGTCAAGCTGGGGCGTACCGGCAGCGACCGCTACACCCCGCAGGACAGCCTTGCCCTGACCCGCCTGATGTACGACACCCGCATGAGCTGGGGCATGAAGTTTGCAGGCGAGGTGTAAGCGCACAGCTTGCCGCAAAGGGCTTTTTTTGCGTGCGGAGACTATGGCATACGGAGAGCGACAACTCGGAATTGATATAAAAAAGGAGGACACATAGATGAAAACAGTGGTTCTTTATAATATTATTTCTTTTATCATCCTCGTTGCTTTGATTTTTGTCTTAAGGATTGTTAGTAAGAGTAATTTAAGACAAAATCAACAACTTGTTATTAAAGTC